>JAICJW010000588.1 GCA_025928215.1 Chloroflexia bacterium
ACCTGCCGGGCGCCAGCGCCGACGGCGGCGAGCGAGTTGGCCACCGCGAGACCCAGGTCGTTGTGGCAGTGAACCGAGATCACTGCCTTGTCAATGTTCGGCACGCGGTCGAACAGCATGCGGATGAGCGCCGCGTACTCCTCGGGGAGGGCGTAGCCGACCGTGTCGGGGATGTTGACGGTGCGCGCCCCCGCCTTGATCGCGCTCTCGACGGTGCGGCAGAGGAAATCGTGCTCGGTGCGCGAGCCGTCCTCGCAGGACCACTCGACGTCCTCGCAGAGATTGCGGGCGTAGCTGACGCTGTCGATGACCGCCTCGTGCACCTGCTCGGGCGTCATCTGCAGCTTGTACTTCATGTGAAGCGGCGAGGTCGCGATCACCGTGTGGATGCGTGGCCGCTTCGCGTGGCGCAGCGCCTCCCAGGCGCGGTCGATATCCATGCGGACGGCGCGTGAGAGGCCGGCGACGGCGGAATTCTTGACGAGCTTCGCGACCTCGGTCACCGCCTCGAAATCGCCGTTGGAGGCGATCGGGAAGCCGGCCTCGATGATGTCGACCCCCATCTCCTCGAGCAGGGTCGCGATGCGGATCTTCTCGTCAAGATTCATCGAGGCGCCGGGCGATTGCTCGCCGTCGCGCAACGTGGTGTCGAAGATGGCGACGCGATCGGCGCGCTGCGCGGCCGCGCGGGGCTTGCGGGTCGTCTGCTGTTTGGCGTTGGCGCTCATGGGAGCGGATCCTCTGCGGGTGGTGAGTGGCAATGACCGAACGATTCCCCCTGAGCGCGCCGTCGCGGACGACGCCGGCACTCAGGGGCCGCTAAGTCGCAGCGTCTCACCACCGGGAAGAATGGCACCCGGAAGGACAGCAAGAAGGGCGGCGGCATCGGCGGCGATGCAGGCGGCGCGAGGCGCAAGCGCCCGCCGCTTCCTGCTCCACCCTGACGCGCAACCCTTCATCTCGGACCCCGTCGGAGCCGGCGACGCGCCGGCACTCGCAAGATTCCGCGGATATCGTTAAATTCCCCTTAAACGAGCGCCACGCTCGGGGAGGGCGCGATCCGCGGCGACCCGGTATCTCTAGCCCCTTTCGCCGCGGAACCGCAAGGTTTAGTTAACCACGGCCCGGAGCGCGGATTAACGAGCGGCCGCGTTCCACCCTCATCCCGGTCGTAGCGAAGCGAAGAGCCGGGATCCAGCGGTGCCCGTCACTGGGGTACAGGGTCCCGGAGGCCCTTCGCGGCGGGGATATTGCGGAGTACAGTCGTCGAAGCGGACGCGCGAGATCGATAACGATGACAAACCTGTCGTCGTTCCCATGGCAATCTTCTTTGCCTGCGCGGGATTGCAATTCCGGCTCTCGCGTGTCCCAGACTATGAATGAGTTGATCCGATTCAGAGAATCACATTTTGAACCACCATTAGTAACGAAAATCCCATCAAAATACAGCCGATAAATAGACCAAACGCAGCTATATACCGACCGATTCGTGTAACATGGATGTGCAATGGAAAAAAGAAGTGAATTGTATATGACGATTGTGACCTAAATAGATATAGAAAACTTCCCGTGGCGGTTCCGAAACCCGTACAGAAAATGGGCAGATCAATCCAGAACCATAATGGGACCAGTCGGTCAGTAATCGCAGCAACAAATGAGATTGCTATGACCGTCCACACGGACGGGAAGCGCC
>JAICJW010000493.1 GCA_025928215.1 Chloroflexia bacterium
CGAGGTCCAGACGGCGTTGCGGCCGGTGTAGTGAAACTGGACGGCACGGCGGCGCTGATTCGTGCGGTTCGCCGGGGTGCCGTGATGGATCAGGCCATCGAAGAGGAGCACGCCGCCCGGTTCGAGTGGCACCATCACATCGCGGGCGGTCCGCACATCGTTATCACAGATTTGCCAATCCCGCCGGGCGAAATGGACGACCGGCCCTTCGTTGTGCGAGCCGGGGATGACGTGCATGCAGCCGTTTTCCGGCGTCGCGGGGTCAAGGGCAATCCAGACACCGACGACCGGATTCGTGACCTCCATGTCGAAGAACGCCTTGTCCTGGTGCCACGGCTTCTCGCGTCCACCGCCCGGCGGCTTGAGCAGCGCCATATCCTGGAACTTTTGCGGCTCGTCGTTGACGATCGTGCGAATGATCGCCATCAGCGCCGGATGGTTGGCGATGGCATTAAGGCGGGCATCATACGGCGTAAAGGCCATCAGTTTACGGACATAGTCCTGCTTCGCGTCGCGCGGGATCGTCTCGAGGCGATCCCGCGCCCATGTCTCGAACTGGATGCCGTCGAACTCTGGCACCGTGCCGTCAATGAGATCGAGCAGCCCTTCCAAAGCGGCCGCGACCTCCTGGGGCGTGAAGGCGTGATGAATGACGAGGTAGCCCTGCGCGCGGAATCGGTCGAGGGCGTCGTCCGTCACACCGGCGAATCCCTCAACGCCCTCGGCGATCGTATCGAAGTGGTAGAGATCGGCAGGATATTCCTCCACCTTGCCGTCGTCGAACTTCGCAACATTGTGAATGTGATCCACGACCATCGGCGCACGCCCCGCTTCCTGCATCTTCCCCTACAATCCAACCGACGATCTGGCTGTTATCGCATAGATCGGCGTGCGCCGCCAATTGCCACCGGCGCGCGATCGCGGTACGGTGTGCGTATTGACCACGGCAATCGAGAGGAGCAGCGCGATGGATGAAGGCATCCCGATCCAGTTCATCCCGCCGGAAGCGCTCGAAGGGAGGCAGGGCGTCGTCTGGCTGGCGCGGGACGGGCGGCGCACGACGACGCAGATCGCGACGAATGTCCGCTACGCCCTGCGGATGACACCGAACCGGAAGAATATGCTCGGTCAAACCGCCATCCTTCCCCCATCGTGGACGGGTACGCTGGAAGTGGCGCGGAAAGATTCGTTCCTCCAACCCAATACCGAGATCGTCCTGACGATGGACGACGGGCGGCAGGTTTCCGGCTACATCCGCCGCCTCACGGGCCTTCGCACCCAGCGCGCCGACGTAACGATCAATGGCTGGCTGGAAGAGTGGAGATAGGACTGCGGAATGATACCGTTACATCCGGCTTCGCCATCGGTGCGTAAGGGCGGTTCAAGCACCACCTCTACGGAAGCCGATTAAAGGCATTCCGAATCTTCATCCCGCATTCTTTGGTTTATCATTCCCAATCATCTGCATTATTCCACCCCCGTCAGCCGCAACGCCGCCCGCACAATTTCCGCGTCAATGCCGAAGCGCGATGCGACCGCGTCCGCGTAGTCGCCGTTCAGCAGTTGATCGGCCCGGCCGCCGTAGACGAATGATTCCAGCAGCGGCGGGACGACGCCGTTGAAGCGCCAGATTTCGTCGCCGATCACTTTCGTAATGATCGCGCGGTCATTGAAGTAGCCGGTCGGCTCGTAGTCGGCGGTTGTCGCGGCGCGGTAGGTGGCATCAGGAATTGGCCGATCGTGGAGCGTGAAGCAGTTCGGGTTTGGGTGCGGCGCACGCTCCACCTGATAGCGGCCCGGCCCATCCGGGCGCACGGTATAGGTGTGGAACGGCGTGCGGCGCGGTTCGGTGGATGCCGGGCCGAAAGGCAGCGGCAGATAGATCGGCATCCCAACATCCACGAGCCACTGCTGCCCATCGAGCAGAATGACAATCGCGGTGTGGCAACCGATTTGCGCGCCCATGTCGTTGATCGTCAGGTAGCCCTCGTAGCCGAGGGCGCGCAGCAGGCTAAAAAAGGCGTAATTGCTCTCGAAGCACGTCCCGCCCGTGCCCTGCCGGAATGTCTGCCGCCAGAATTCCTCCGGCCAGCGCGGGCAGTCGGTGGTTTCCGCTGTCCGTGCCCGCCTGGCGATCCGCGACGCACTCTCCCACGGCACCCTGCGGGTGTACGCGGTAACGAGTGCGTCCAGCAGATCGGTTGTCGGCGCGGGGGCAACGACGCCGAGGTGCCCGAGGACTTCCTCTGTCAATCTATCGTCGAGCGGCGGGGTCGTCATCGGGCGCATCAACTCCTCTTCCTTCACGGCACAATAGAGCGGTTGCATCGCTATCTTCGCATCAACCGCCGTCTCCCGTCGCGTCGCATGATGGGCGTCCCGCGAGGGATCGCCTGGCATGGTTCTTGGAAAGTATAGGACGAACAAATGATCGGATATTGGACGGGTGATCGAAAGGAGATGCGTGATGGTGGGAACAAAAAGGAGTGATGAGCAGACGGACCAAGTTAGCAAGCGCCGGGATGCAGCATCAGACGATGCGCGAAGCGCCGAGCTGCGCGATTCGCCGATGATGGCGCACCTCATGGATGCGCTGGAAAAAGGTACGGACATCGGCCATTACGGGCGGCTGGTCTTCGCGATGGTCGCGCGCCACTTCCTCGATGAGGATGAGCTGGTGCGGCTGCTCGGCAATCAGCCCGATCACAACGCGGACGAGGCCCGCGCCCTCCTGCGCCAGGTGGAGGCGAAGGATTACACCGAAGCGCGAGCGCATCCTCGAATGGCAGGCACAGCAGGATTTCCCGATCTGCCCAACACCGGACGACCCGACAAGCTGCAATATCTATAGCGAACTGCGCTTCCCGGATGGCATCTACGACAACATCA
>JAICJW010000363.1 GCA_025928215.1 Chloroflexia bacterium
ACGAAGATACGGACACTATCATTGATGCATACGAGGCCGAGACCGACGCCTTAGCGGAAGGTCGTGCGTTTATTGAGGTCTATGGCCCCTCCTCAATCGAAACAATGATCCTTCTCGTCGCACCCGATGGAAGCGAGAAGCCGCAAATCGCGCATGGCGCACAACTCGCCAAACGGGCGATGGTTGCCGCTCCCACCCGTTCACAATCGGCGGCGAAGTAGCACGTCCGCACGCACATACGAACCAACGGCAGGAAGGCGTTGCGCATCCTTCGGCCCCCTTCTCATTCTCTCTGCGTTCTCTGTGGTTTACATTCCGTAAGGAGACGATTGTGGCCGACCGGACACCGCTCACGATTGAGGAAATCGTCACGCTCGCGTTGCCGGGGGACGCGCAGATCAGCCCGGATGGGCGAAGCGTCGCATACGTGCTCGCGGACACGGCGAAGGATGGCGCGGTGCGGCACGCGCATCTCTGGCTCGTGCCGACGGACGGTTCCGCCCCGCCGCGTGAACTGACCGCCAGCCCCCGTCAGGACACGACGCCCCGCTGGTCGCCGGATGGCCGGACGCTCGCCTTCCTCTCCGACCGGAATGAGGAGAACAAGCAGGATATCTACCTTCTACCCCTCGGGGGTGGCGAGGCCCGGCGGCTCGGCGACCTGCACGGCGGCCTCGCGGAATTATCGTGGTCGCCGGATGGCGCGACGCTCGCCGTCATTCGTACCGACCCGGAGACGGATGACGAGAAGCAGCGCAAAGAGGGCAAGGACGATGCTTACGTTGTCGAGTCGCGGCAGCACCGGAAGTATGCCCACCTCTGGCTGGTGAATGTGGCGACCGGCGAGGCGACGCAATGCGGCCCCGATGACCTGCACGTCTGGACCGGCAATGGCTACGCATGGTCGCCCGATGGAGCGCGCATCGCCATTGTCGGGAGCGCGAAACCCGGTTGGGCGCATGGCTTTGGCGGCACGGCATTGCACCTCCTCTCCGTCGCGGATGGCACAGCAGACGAGATTGCAGGCGCGTACGGCACGCCGAGCAGCCCGAGTTGGTCGCCGGACGGGACGACGCTTGCTTTCATTGCCCGTCCGGAGCGCGCGGCGCAAGGCGCGGGCGTGCTGATGCTCTGCGATCTCGCCTCGGGCCGGATTGAATCGCGGCTGGCGGATGTCGAGCGGGGTAAGAATGCGGTCCTCTGGCTCGACAATCGCATACTCCTCTTGACGATTCTCGACGGCACGGCGCACATGCTCCACCGCTACGTCGTGCCGGACGACGAAATGAGCACGCCGCTCGGCCACTTCCCGACGCGTGGCGCGTTTCCGGGCAATGCCTCAATCCTGATGACGGTGGACGCGGCGGGCGAGAACGTCGCGGTCGTGCATGGGGACATGGCGCACCCGTTCGAGGTCTGGGCCGGGCCACTCTCCGGCAGCATGCGTCAGATTTCCGATCACAACAGGTGGATGGGCGAGCGGAACATCGCCCCGTCGCGCGTGATTCACTGGGCGGCAGCGGATGGGCGACAAATTGCGGGTGTTCTCGTCACGCCCGATCCCGCGCTGCATGGCGATGGCCCCTACCCACTGATCGTGCAGGTGCATGGTGGCCCGGCGGGTGTCTATGTCGAGGACTTGCAACTGACGTGGAGCCGGTGGGGGCAACTCCTCGCCGCGAACGGCTATGCGGTCATCCTGCCCAACCCGCGCGGCAGTTCGGGACGTGGCGACCCCTTCCAGACGCTCAACTACGCCGATTGGGGCGGTAACGACATGGACGACATTCTGCGTGGCGTGGACGCCGTGATCGCCGAGGGCATCGCGGACCCGGCGCGTACCGGCATCGGTGGCTGGTCCTACGGTGGTTTCATGACGGCGTGGACGGAGAGCCAGACGGCGCGCTTCAAGGCAGCAATCGTCGGCGCGGGCCTCTGCAACCTCGTCAGTTTCTACGGCACGACGGACATCCGCGACTGGCACGAATCCCATTTCGGCGCGCCGCTCTCTGAGGACGCCGGGCGGTATTGGGATCACTCCGCGATGAAATACTTGTCGCAGGTGACGACGCCGACACTGATCCTCCACGGCGAGAAGGACGAGCGCGTGCCCTTCGCGCAGGGGCAGGAGTGGTTCGCCGCCCTCACCCGGCGCGGCGTGCCCGTTGAATTCGTCGCCTTCCCGCGCGAGCCGCACGCGATTGAGGAGCGCGCCCACCAGCGCACCCTGCTCAATCGCGTCGTCGCGTGGTACGACCAGTGGGTGAAGGGGGAGTAGGAAGCCTCACCCCCGGCCCCCTCTCCTTTGCCCCACGGCAAAGGAGAGGGGGAGGTACATAATTGAGTGGGCACCGTCTCTCATATTTAAGACAGTAACCACTTGTTTTTCTCCGAATCGGGTGTATGCTGAGTGCAATCGGCAGCAATCCCATACGGAGGTGCCCTATGGCGACGACCACGACCCGCGCGAACACACGCAATGTGGCGGATGACGGTTTCGTGCGCGCGGCGAGCCTGCGCGATCTGGAGGCGCGCGGGCAGCGCGTCGTCAAGGTGGGCGAACGGCAGGTGTTGCTCCTCATGCACGAGGGCGAGGTGCGCGCGCTGGATAACCGCTGCCCGCACATGGGTTATCCACTCTCGAAGGGGACGATCACCGCCGGCGTGCTCCGTTGCCACTGGCATCACTGGCGTTTCGATCTCTGCTCCGGCGGCTGTTTCACGGGCGGTGGGGACGATGTGCCCGTCTTTGCGGTCGGAGTGCGCGGTGATGACATTTACGTCTCTCCGACGCCGGTGGAGACCTTCTTCCACGCACGGGCGGAGAAGGGTTACGCCGATCTCGCGCAGGGGATGGAGGAGCGCAACACCTTCCTGATTGCCAAGGCGGTCGCCAACTTGCTTGCGGCGCGTGAGACGATTCCGGCGGTGATTGGCCGCACCGCGCCGCACGCCCTCCGCTACCGGCGCAACGGCTTCGGCCCCGGCCTCGTCATCATGACCTGTATGGGCAATCTCGGCCCCGCGCTCCTGCCGCCCGATCTGCCGCTCGCCCTCGTCCATGGCGGCATCCAGATGGCGCGCGATTCGTTCGATGGCCCGCCGCGCCGCGTCCAGCGTCCCTTGCCGACGCTCGACACCGCCGATCAGGAGCACCTGACGCGCTGGTTTCGCCTCTTCATCGAGGATCGCGAGGCGGCGGGGGCCGAACGCTGCGTTCGCACCGCCGTCGCCGCCGGGTGGCCGCTGGAAGATGTCGTCGGTATGCTGCTCGCGGGCGCGACCGATCATTTCTTTCTCTCCACCGGGCACGTTCTGGATTTCCTGAACAAGGCGTGGGAGATGGTGGACCTGATCGGTGACGAGCATGCGGCGGACGTCCTTTCCGGCGTCGTGCCGCCAATGGCGACCGCCTTCCGGCACGAGGAATCCGCCGATTGGATGGAGTTCGTCGCGCCGCTGCACGCCGTCTTTGCCGAACTCCCCGAACTGCTCGAAGCAGGGAATGGCAAGGGATGGGACGGTGCGGATGCCCTGCTCGCGACCGCGCTTGGCGATGCCCCACACGCGACGATTGCCGCCTTCCGGGACGCCATCGCGGACGGCGCGACGATCACCGATCTGACGCGCATCCTCTGTCGCGCCGGCGTCTACCGCGTCGCCCGCTTCCCCTTGCAAAATGAAGAGGATTGGGACGATGTGCTTCACGTCATCTCCTATTGCCACGCGCTCGACTCGCTCGCGCATCGGATCGCCGGGCGGAACGATGAGACGGATCGCGCACTGCTGCGGGCGATCTTCCACGGCGCGCTCTTTGTCTACCTCACCTACTTTCTCAATATCCCGCGCGCTGAACTCCCCGCGCATCGCAACCGCGTGCCGGCGATGATTGACGATCCGCGCGCGCTGACCGACCGGCTGATCTACTGCGTGGAGTTCCAGCAGGTCGAGGAAGCGGCGGACATCGTTCACCACTATCAGGAGCGCGACTACCCGGTGGGCGATCTCAAAGCGGCGATAGCGCACGCCTTACTGCGGGAGGATTCGACCTTCCACACCTTCCAGATGATCGAGGCGGGTATCGCCCAGCACGACCGCCTCGATGCCGCCGGGCAGGAGCGGGACGCCCGCCTCGCCCTCGTCGCCGCGACGCGCTACCTGACCGCCCAGAAACTGCGCCGCAATGTCCTCTGGAGTACGCGGAACGCCCTCACCCTCCAGCGCGGCGAAGGCTTGGCGGGCGAGATCGAGGCGTAAATCAGATCGGTCGCGCGCCACCGCTGTTTGTTACAACCGGCGCGTATTTGCTTGACGAGGATATACGCAAACCGGTATGGTCCTCGCATGAGCGTACCGTTACGTCCAATTTACTGGGTTAGCCCGTCAAAGGACGACTTGCGGGCGTTTCCCGAAGAGGTGCAGGATGTGATGGGATACGCGCTGGAACTGGCGCAACGGGGTACAAAACATCCAGATGCGAAACCTCTCAAAAGGTTCGGCGGCGCAAGCGTGCTAGAAATTGTTGATGATTATGATGGAGACACCTATCGGACTGTTTATACCGTCTGATTACGCAGTGGGGTCTACGTCCTCCTTGCATTTCAGAAAAAATCAAAGCGCGCCAGCGTAGTGCCGAAACATGTGAGCGCCCTCATCCAGACACGGTTGCGGGCGGCAATGG
>JAICJW010000201.1 GCA_025928215.1 Chloroflexia bacterium
AACGTGCTATCCCAGGTGCGGCGAACACCGTAACCAGGCGTTACCAGGCAACGTATCCCGGTGATGTGCATTATCCGGGAAAGACGAGCGATCTCGCCCCGCAGGTTCAGCAAGACGACAAATACGTTCTTGTTGTGCGACATGCGGATTGCACATATGAAGACGTCTTCATGACCCTTGACCAGATTGCCGCATTCAAGAGCAATCTGCCTGCTGGCGACACGGTGGTTTCGGGCTTCGAGCCGCGTTCACAAAGGGGTGTACATACTCAGGTAACGCCACCGGCAGGAGGAACGCCAAGTAGACTGAATGGACCGGCTAGCACTATGCCGCCACCGCCCTCTCCGCCCTCTCCCGCGTTGCAAACTGCGGTGTCGCGCAATGCGCGAACAGGGCTTGCTGGCAACAAGCAAAGCCCTTAAGTGACAGACCTGATCCGGAGGTCCCAGCCAGTAACGAATCCGCAGGCGCGAGTATCGATTTTCGTGAAAGAGGTGCTCAATGTATGGGTTCATCCGCAGTACAAGATTGCATTTTCTTTCCCTACTGATTGCTGCGCTGCTAGTTAGTATGGTACTCCCTTCGACAACTGAGGCAAACAATGACTTCAATCAGGCTCAGTGGGGAGTCAATAGCAGTTGGGACCAAGCAGGGCTGTATTATGTCTACATTTCCCCCCAGCCTCCGAGCGACAATACGTATGGTACCTTCACTACAGGGTGGCTTGGCCTCTACCTTCACGCTTGTGACAATCCCGGTTCGGTATGCTGCAATAATCCCGGCTGTGCTCTCTTCTCCCAGGTGGGAACCCAATCTGACCCCAACATTGGAGGTATTTTCTGGTTCGTGTACGCAGAGCCAGGAGTAACCTGTTTGTCGGGAAATCCCTCCCCGGATGGATTAGAATGCCGCGGTGATAGCGGTATCTACGTTGATTACAGTGTGTATAATGGGGTCTCGCTTACGCACAATGTAAGCGGCCAAAACTGGCTCGCCGCTGTCCAAAATTATTCGGGCCAAGGTGGGTACGTTGCACAGATCGGATATGATACTCCTCGAATTTACGCGGCATTCGTTGCACAGGAAGAAGGGTATACATCAACAAGTGATCCTCTCATTGATATGCGCTACTACTTTTATCATCCTGCGTATGGTGTCGGCAATCCGTGGCCCTATAGCAGCGGTAATGACAATTTCTTCTCTTCCTTCGGCCTACGAAGTCCCGGCAGTGATCCGTATCCTCCTGCCCCTTATGGACCTTGCGTTTATGGCGGCGTCCAGAATGTCAATGGTGACCCACGATTGTGGTATGCCGGTATAGGCGGTACGCAGTGTTCTTGGGTATTCGACCACTAACCGCTGCTTCGCCATGAAGGTCTGCCCTCATTGAGGAAATCGAGTTATGTCTGGATGTCCGAATCGATACGCCAGTTACGCATAATCTGGGTCATCATGCATATCGCCTATGGCGTGGATATGTGAAGCCTATGATGGGGCCCCTCACCCCCGGCCCCTCTCCATCGCTCTCAGGTCATAGAATGTATGAGGTCCGTCCGGCGATGGAGATGGGGGATTTGATAGGAAGCGGAGGTCTTCCTCCGCATCCACTTGTATCCCTCCCCGCATTTTCTCCCCCTCTCCTTTGCCTTCGGGCAAAGGAGAGGGGGCCGGGGGGTGAGGTCTCTTAGTCCCGCAGTTTGTTCCCGCAGTTCGGGCAGAATTTCGGTGGCCCGCCGTCCGGCATCGCGGTCAGGCTGAAGCCGCAATTCGGGCAGAATTTCGGCCCGGTCGTCGGTGCCGCGCCTGCTGGCGCCGATGCAGCCGGTTGCGGCGCCGCCTGACCGCCGCCCGCCGCTTGCTGCGGCTCCTGCGGCTGCTGGCGCATCGCGTTCGCAATCTGGCTGCCGAGGCCGAAGCCGATCCCCGCGCCGAGCGCGTCACCGCCGGAGCCGGGATTATTGGCGGCGTCGCCAATGGCCTGCGCGGTGCGGTATTTCATGTACTGATCGAGATTGCCCAGGGCGCCCATGCTGGAGCGCTCGTCAATCTTCGCCTGCACCTCGTCCGGCGGCGTGATCGCGCCGATCTGGAAGGTATCCAGTTGCAGGCCGTACGCCGCGAACTGATCCGCGACGGCCGTCTTCGTCGCCAGCGCCAACTGCTCGTACATCACGGCGAGGTCGAGCACGCTCTTCATCACCTGGCCCATCAGCACCGTCAGTTGCTGAACGATGATCGAGCGGAGGTAATTGCCGATGTCCTCGGCGCGGAAGACGCCCTGCGTGCCAACGATGGTATTGACGAACAGTTGCGGGTCCACGACGCGCATCGCGTACGTGCCGAACGACCGCAAGCGCACGACGCCGAGATCGCTGTCCCGATAGATGATCGGCTGCGGCGTCCCCCACTTCATGTCGAGAAACTCTTTGAGCGAGACATAGACGACCTCAGCGCGGAAGGGCGACTTATGCCCGAACGGCAGGCTGAGAATACCCGCGAGGATCGGGATATTCTGTGTCGAGAGCGTGTGCCGCCCCGGCGGCAGCGTGTCGAGCGCCTTACCATCCCGGAAGAAGACCGCCACCTGGCTGTCGCGCACGATACACTGCGAACCAAGCCGGAACTCGCCGGAGCCATACTCCGGCACCCGGTGGACAATCTCATTGCTTCCCTGATCTACCCACTCAATGACATCTAAAACCGCCACGGATAACGCTCCTTCATCACGGAGGAATGAGGACTGAGTGCGGTCGCGCCTCGTAACTCAGTGCTATTGTTGCTGCCTGCCCGGAGGCGGCGTTTGCGGATGCGGCTGATCCGGTTGCGTGCTGCTGGTGTTTGTCGCGCTCGCCATGCCGGTGGATTGCGCGTCCCCCGGGCCGAGGGCGGTGCCTTCGTGGACGCCCATGCGCGCCTTGAGGGCAGTGAGTTCGTCCATGCTTTCGCCCGCCGGGAGGGCCTGCTGTCCACCCTGCACGCGCGCCTTCAGTTTGGCGAGATCGTCCTCCACTTCGAGGCCGCTATCGAGTTCGGCGAACTGCGCCGCCATCGAATCCGAGGCAAGGTCCTGCTCCGCCAGCGCCTTCGCTTCATTGGAACGGATGCGCCGCTCCATGCGATCCAGTTCCTCGCCCGGTTCCAGCGATTTCAGGCCGGACATCGTGCTGGAGACCTTCTGCACCGCCTCGGCCCGCCGCTGCCGCGCGATGAGCACATCTCGGTTAGCGCGGGCGGACTCATACTTCGCCTCCAACTGCTGCAATTGGCCTTTCAGTTTCGTGACCATTTCCTGCTGCGATTGCAGATTGGAGGCGTACACTTGCGCGTGCTCGTCGTTGTCCCGCTTGCGACGGAGCGCCTCCCGCGCGAGGTCGTCCTTCCCCTGCGTGACGGCCAGTTCCGCCTTGCGATCCCATTCCGATGCCTGATGCGCGGACTGCTCGTAATCCATTTGCAGTTCTTTTTCCTGCGCGATCATCGCCGCGACCTGCCCGCGCGCCATGTGGATCTGGTCGTTCATTTCCCGGATCAACTGATCCAGCATCTTCGCGGGGTCTTCCGCACGGTCCACCATGTCATTGACATTGGCGCGAATCAGCCGTGTCATCCGGTCGAGAATACCCATGTGTCCGCTTCTCCTCCCTGGTAGTCAGTCGCCTGTATCGAGTTCGAAGAATAACATCGAACTCCGAACTATCCCTGCCGCGGGTACATCTCCACATCGTTGCGCGCAACGGTATGACCGACGAGCGCCTGTCGGTCGCTGCCCCAATCGCGCAAGACGAGATACGCGCCATCTACGCCGGAATAGACGTAGGCGTTAACAGTGCCGGTTCGCTCGCCCGCCGCGCCGGTGATTGTCCCCGCGCCGCTCTGCTGCCCGACGAGCGAGTACGTGACGCCGCCAAAAATCAGCGGCGTCACAGGCGGGACTCGCGTCCAGAAATCCACCTGCTCGGTCAGCGCCATCGGTTGTGAAGGGTCGCCCGGCACGATCAGCCACTTCGTCATCTCGCCATCGCGCAGCAGATAATCGGTCCACGGCGTCGCACCGTCCACGCGGGTGCGTGCGGCGACAAGCCAGTCCTGACCATCCGCCGTCACCGCGTCGTTGAGCGAGAGCAGTGGCGGCGCCTCGGTCGTCGGCAGCATCGGCGGCGCTTTGACGACATCGAAGAGTTTCATGTTCTGCGTCGGTTGCCCGGTCTGGAAGAGATCGGCCCGGGCGTCGAACCGCTCCTGCAAATCCCGCACCGTGCGATCGAGATCGGCGAGCGGCGCATGAAGATCGCCGCCGCCCTCGGCGGCCTGCTCGATTGCATCCACCTTCGCGCTGACCTCATCCACGCCATCGGCGAGGGCAAGATCGAACTGGTAGAGTTGATCGAGCGCACGCTCGTCCACCTGCACGCTGTCCCGCAACCCGGCATAGCCATAGGTCGCGGTGCGAACGCGGTCAATGAAGTGGTTGAGCCGCCCGGCGGCCTGATCCACCGGCGCAAGTTGATCGAGGCGACGGGCGGCGAGCACGGTCTGTTGCACGCGCGTCAGCCGTTTGTGCTGCTCGGCGTAATCCTGCGCGAGCATCCGCCGGAGCGCGCCATCGGCATCGCGCCGCGTCTCTTTCTCGTGATAGCCGCGATAGCCGGGGATCCGGTCCAGCCTGCTCGGTCGGCGGTTGGGAGCGGATTGGGGATAGCGCGTGCGGGCATCAGTATCGGTCATATCGTCCTCCGGTTTCGTCCCATCATATCAGGCCCTAGGAGAAGATACGACCGCCGATGCACGATGGTTCCACAACGAAGGGAACTGGCCGAGGGTGAAGGATGTGCCCCCGCGCGTTACGACGCGAACGTACGTTACCGTGGTACACTGAGAATGTGTATCAGGAATTGTCTCATGTCATTAGCCATGTCGGGCTTCACGTGTCAGGAAGCAGAGGAGCGTGCGGTACAATGATGCAGGCAATGAACGCGCATATCCTGATTGCCTCCGACGATCAATCATTCGGCATGAAAATGCGTGACGCGATCGAACGGGAAGGTATCCCAGCCGTTGACATGCCCCGCACCCTTGCCGCCCAAACGATCTCCCCACATCAGTTGCCATCGGCAGTCATCATTGATGTGGGAGCAGAGAGCGACCCCGATTTTTTCCCGCTCCTCGCCCGGCTGCAGGCCGACCCCCGGATGGCAAACATCCCCTCCATCGTGTACACCGCCAATGCACTCGCCGTCCCCATCGCCGGGGAATGCGTGACGGTGCTCGACAAATCCTGCGCGATTGCCGACGTCATTGCCGTTATGAAGCGGCTGCTCGCGCCGGTACACAACGATGCGCACGCGGATGGCGGGACGGACCTTGCGTATATGGATATTCTCCTCACCGAGGCGCGTGCCGGAGCGCGTTCGCTCTATGAACTCATAGCGAACCGGGATAGCGTCAAACCACTCTATCGCTATGTGGACGAAGCGCTCGCCACGCTCCAGACAGAGATCAATCATCTGGCACGTCAGCGCGATGAGAAGCGCCAGGTTTATATGATCGAATCCACGGACGGAGCGCAGGAATCGGTGCTCAGTTCCTCAGCCCGTCGCGCGCGGCGGGCAACATGATCGTGAACGTCGTGCCGCGATCCGGCTCACTCTCGAAATCAATCGTGCCGTGCTGCAATTCGACGAGGCGCTTCGTCAGGGCGAGGCCGAGACCGGTGCCGTTGTAGCGGCGCGAGAGTGAGCCGTCAATCTGCCGGAACGCCTCGAAGACTTTGGGCGCGTCGTCCGGGTGGATGCCGATGCCGGTGTCCGTGACACGGATGCGCACCTGCTCCGCGTCACCGTCCGCCACTACGGTGATGCTGCCGCCCGCCGGCGTGAACTTGTTCGCGTTCGAGAGGACATTGAGGACGATCTGCCGGAACCGCGCCCGATCCGCATAGACATCTGGCGTTTGCGGCGCGACGACGACGGAGAGCGTCTGCTGATTGGCGAGGACCAGCGGCATCATGGCGCGCTCGGCTTCCCGTAGCTCGTCCGCGACCGTGAAGGTGACTGGGCGTATCTCCATCGTGCCGGACTCGATCTTCGCGACATCGAGCACGTCGTTGATCAGCGAAAGCAGATGCCGCGCGCTGGAGTGAATGTCGGAGAGGCATTCGCGGCGTTCGTCTTCGGCGATAACGATGTCGTCCGCTAGCAACTCCGAGAAGCCGATGATCGCATTGAGGGGCGTCCGCAGTTCGTGGCTCATCGTGGCGAGGAACTCGCTCTTGTGCTGATTTGCCGTTTCGAGGTCGCTATTTAACTGGCGCAATTCCGCGACCTGGCTCTGGATCTGCTCATACAACCGCGCGTTCGATACGGCAATCGCGACCTGCGCGGCGTATCGCTCAAGGCGCTCGACATCACGCGCGGTAAAGATATCCGGCTTGCTATGGACGAGGTAGAGCGTGCCAATCGCCTTGCCTGCCACAATCAGTGGCGTGCCGAGGGTATTCCGCATCCGTGCAGCGACACTCGCGGCGGCAGGATATGACCGCCCTGCCTGCTCTGAGTCGAAGATGTCACCGACCCACACCGTGCGGCCCGACCGGATGATCTCGCCATTGACGCTCCCCGCCACCGGGATCCGGAAGCCGACCTGCGTCTCATCAAAGCCAAAATCGCTCACCACCCGCAAGGTCTCGCCATCCGGTTCAAGCAAGGTCACGCTGCCCGCTTCCGCCGGGATAATCTGGCGGATTTCCGCGAGGACGCGCGGGAGGACGACGGCCGGATCGAGCGATGTGCCGACCGCCATACCAATTTCATGCATCGTCTCCAGTTCGGAGTTGAGCGAGCGGAGTTCATCTATCTGTTGCCGCACCTGCTCGAAGAGTCGCGCATTCGCCACCGCGACGGCGACCTGGCTGCTGTATTGCTCGATCCGGTCAATATCCTCGTCGTGGTAGCGCGCGGATATTCCGTGGGCGAGGTAGATTGTGCCGATGCTCTGCCCGCCAATCCGGAGCGGCGCGCAGAGGATGCTACGCAACTCGTTCTCTTCCACATTGATGCGGTGCGAGCGTGCCAGCCATTCATCCGATTCCCAGAAGTCTTCCACACAGACGGTCTCACCGCGTGTGTAGACGAACCCGTTCAGGCTCTCGCCGATGCCCATCTCGGTGCCGAGGAGCGGTTCGATCACGGAACCGGTGGCCGCCTCGATGCGCAACGTTCCCCGTTCCGGCACATCGAGGCAGATCATCCCCTGCTGATACGGCACAACGCGCGAAATCTCCGCGAGCACACGGCGGAGGACGGCCGGCAGATCGAGTGTCCCGGTCGTCGCGAGGCCAACTTCCCGCAGCGTCTCCAGTTCGTCATTGAGCCGCTGCAATTGGCCTACCTGCTGTTGGCTTTGTGTATAGAGATGGGCATTGGCGATAGCGACACCGATCACGGGCGTGAACCGGAGCAATCGTTCGAGGTCCGCCGGGCCGTAGCCATCCTTGCGCACCCGGGCGAGATAGAGGACACCGACCGTGTCCTCCATCGCCCGGAGCGGGATCGCGAGCACCGCCTGCTCTTCGATTTGCCGCCCGCCGACACTCGGATAGGCGATCGCGAGCCATTCATGCGCGGCAGCGAGATCGGGCAACAGGGCAGGTTCATTTTGCCGGAAGACACGGCCGATAATACTATGCTCGACCGGCACGTCGGTGCCGAGTGCATGGAGACTGCGCTCTCCACTCAGACTGACGACCCGAAGATGCGCCCGGTCTTCCGTTGGCAGCGCGATGAATGCCGCGTCGTACGGGACCACCCGCGCGATCTCATCGAGAATGCGGCGGAGAACATCGGTCAGGGTGAGTGAACCGGCGAGTGCGACCGTCACCTCATTGAGCGTCGCAAGTTCGGTCGCGCGGGCGGAAACCTCGCGATAGAGCAGGGCGTTGGCAATCGCGGCGGCGGCCTGCGTCGCCACAGCGCGCAATCGTTCCAGGTCCTGATCGGTGTATGCGTCTGGCGTGTAGCGCGCCAGATAAATCGTTCCAATTGCCCGCTCGCGCGCGATAAGGGGCACACAGATGACCGCGCGGAGGAGAGAATCGCGAGAGGGAGGGACAAATATCGGTATCGTATGGCGCGCATCGCGAATATCCGCAATCGAGCGCGGCTGACAATGCTCCCAGACCCACCCGTTGAGGCTCCCCTTTTTCGGGACGAGATCACCGAGTTGCGGACCACCC
>JAICJW010000125.1 GCA_025928215.1 Chloroflexia bacterium
CCCCCCACTCCGAACTACTCGCGAAAGTTCCCCTCCCGTGTCGGGAGGGGGTAGAGGTGGATTTCAAAAAGGAGTGGCACGGTGGGCGACAACAGACTGTTTGGCACACGACTGAACCGGCGGACGTTGCTGGGCGGCATCGCCGGGAGCGCGGGGGCGGCAATCCTCGCGGCCTGCGGGAGTAGCAAGGCGACCGACACGCCGAAGCCCGTCAGCACGACGGCCCCGGTATCCGGTGGCGCGGCGACGACCGCCGCAACGAAACCGGCCGCAAGTAGTGTGACCGGTGCGGCAAGCACGAGCGCGCCCGTCGTCTCGACCGCGGCGAGTGGTACATCCACCTCCTCCGGTTCGACGGCGGGCAGCGCGACGACGGCCAGCGGCTCGGCCGCCGCCGGGACAATTGATACCTCGAAACTCGCTGCCGGTCAGTCGGTCGTGGCGCAGAAGTTCGCGAGCACGGCGGGGCAGGGGAGCGAGATTGACAAGGTTGATCTGACAGGCAAGACGGTCGCGGTGGATTTCTGGCACGTCCAAACGAAGCAGAACGAGGACGCGCTGAAGAAGATCGCGGCGGACTTCAATGCCGCCAATCCCGGCATCACGGTCACGCCGCAGTATATCGGCGACTACAACACGATCGCGCAGAAGATTCAGGTCGGTATCCAGGCGAAACAGGTGCCCGCGATGGCGGTTGGATACGAGAACAATGTCGCCAACTACCAACAGGCGAACGCGCTGCTCGATCTGACGCCGTACATCAACAGCAAGAAGTATGGCTGGACGAGCGCGGATCTCACCGACATCTTCCCCGGCTTTCTGGACCGGAATATCTACCCGGACTTCAAGAATCAGATCCTCTCCGCGCCCTTCACCTCATCCCTGCTGATGATGTGGTACAACGCGGACATGCTCAAGTCCCTCGGCTTCAATGGCCCCGCCAAGACGTGGGATGAGTTCAAGGCGCAGGCGGCGGCAGCGGTGAAGGCCGGCAAGAAGGGGTTCCCGATGCGCACCGATGCCTCAGTGATTGATGGCATGGTCTTCTCGTTCGGCGGCGAGGTGATCACCCCGGACAACAAGAAGGCGAAGTTCGATTCGCCGCAGGCGCTCTCCGCGCTTCAGGTGATCGAGGACATGGCGAAGGCGGGTACCGCCTTCACGATTGATACCGCGAATAATGAGGATCAGTCGCTCTTCACAAATGGCGATGCCCCCTTCTTCGTCGGTTCCAGCACTGGCCGCGCATATATTGGCGCCGCGATGCAGAAGGACGCGAATGACCCGACGAAGGGCGATAAGTTCGCCTGGAATGGCACGGTCATCCCGCAAGGCGCGGACAACGTCAACACGCCGAAGACGGCGCTCTATGGCGCGAATGCGATCGTTTTCGCTACGACGCCGGAGAAGCAGTTGGCGTCCTGGCTCTTTCTCAAGTACTTCACCTCGAAGGATGTCACGGCTTACTGGTCCATCCAGTCCGGCTACCTGCCCGTCCGGAAATCCGCCGCCGAGTCGGATGCCTTCAAGACGTTCGTCAGTGGCAAACCGCTCAATCGCGCCGCGTTCGACATCGCGCAGGACGGCAAGGGCGAGCCGCAACCGGCCGGCTGGACGAAGGCCCGAACGGACATCCAGAATGCCGAAACGCAGTTGCTCAACAAGCAACTAACTGCCGCCGACGCCGCGAAGCAGATTCAGACGAAGGTCAATGACGACCTCGCCAACGGATAAGCGTATCGTGGCATGTCTCTTGCATTACTCTGAGACATAGAAGAGATGGGCCATTCAGGAACGGCGTACATTGACAACTAACGACCAGACGGGAACCTGGTTCACGCGGCTGCACGTGATGAGATGATGAGAACCACGGCAGGCTGGGTAGCATAAGGAAGAACGGCTGGAAATCACTTAAACGGGGCGCATCATGCGCCGTCGGCGGCCACGGAACGCTGATTCCGTGGCCGCTGATTTTGTCCGGCAATCCGCGTTCGCTCAGCCGATCACTTGCAGTTCACGGCCAATATCGCCAAGCCCTTCCGCGCCCTTCGGGGTGATGGCAAGCGTGTCCTCGATCTTGACGTGGCCGACTTCCGGGTGAAGGAACTCGGTTTCGAGCGAGAGGATATGGCCGCGTTGCAGTCTCCGGTCTGCCTGCTCGGGCCGGTTAATCATCGGTTGCTCGTGCGAGACCATGCCGATGCCGTGCGCGACGATCCGACCGATGGTTGCGTGGCTGCTTGATTGCAGCGCATCCTGTGCGGCGGCGGCGATTTCGCCGTACGTCATGCCCGCGCGCAGATGGCGGCGCACGGCCCCCTGAATCTCCAGGCAGGCATCGGTCAGTTCGCGTCCGAGCGCGGACGGCTCGCCAAGCGCGCCCATCCGGCAGATGTCAGCGAGATAATCCTGCTCCTCACCGCCGCAATCGAGGTGGAGCATCCGTCCGCGCTCCCAGCGCGTCTCCGAAGGGGCGCGTAGGTAACCGGGGCCGGCGTTCGTGAAGGCCCAGAGGAAGGTGACGCCATGCGCGCCCATCTCCGTTTCAATCTTCTCCGCCACTTCATGCGTCGGTACGCCGTCATATCCCGCACGGAAGCCCGCCTGAATCGCGGTGGCAACACGATCCGACACATCGCGCAGGATGGCGATTTCGGCATCCGTCTTGATCGCGCGCAGTTCGTGGAGCAGATCGGTGGCATCCACGAAGGTCGCGCCTGGCAGCCCGGTTTGCAGCGCCGCAAGCGCGCTTGCCGGGAGGAAGGGCATTTCGACGCCAACCGTGCCATGATCCGCACCGAGCGACGCCGCCATCCTCGCGGCAGCAGCGGCGGACGATGACGCATCCCCGGCGTCGAGGTTGCGCCGGCCGATCCATAAAGGCAGAACATCCAGCCCCATCTTCTCGCCCGACGCGCCGACGTAGAAGGCGTCCGCGACGCGTCCGCGCGGCACGCCGACGAAAGCGAGATACTGGCTGGATCCCATGCGCTGGCCCCGCTCGTGGAAGTGATAGACGTAGCCACCGGTCAGATAGCGCACGTTGTGCCGCGTACTGGCGAGCAGCATATCCATGCCCGCCTCGTCCATCAACGACGCGAGTTTCGTGCTGTCGAATGGAGCCATGAGCATCCTCCCGGTCTCGCGGAAAATCGAACGATGATGCGTAGAGCGGTAGTACCGCATGGTATCGGTTGCTGTCAATAACCGAGTCGTCAGTAGTCGGTAGCCAGAGAAATCCAAGCCCGTTCTGGCTACTGACTACTGCCTACTGCCTACTGACTGGATTTGTTCACCCGTACGGCGTCGTGTACACTGCATCGGCGGTGGGGCGATCGTCAATGAGGGTGTAGGAGCGCATGCGAGTACTGGTCACGGGGGGCGCGGGGTTCATCGGCAGTCATGTCGTGGAGGCATTGCTCGCGCGGGGTGATGCGGTGATCGCCCTCGACTCCTTCAGCGATTTCCTCTATTCCGCCGCCCGTAAGCAGCGCAACATCGCGTGCGCCGCCGAGCATCCACATTTCAGCCTCCAGACCGCCGACATTACGGACGCACCCGCGCTCCAGCGTATCTTCAAGGAGACACAGCCGGAGGCCATTATCCACCTCGCGGGGATGGCAGCCGTTGGCCCGTCCGTCGGGCGGGCGGAACTGTATACGCGGGTCAACGTCCTCGGCTCGATCAACGTGCTCGATGCCGCGCGCGATGTGGGGGCGCGGCACGTCGTCGTCGCCTCATCCTCGACGGTCTACGGTGACACAGGCGGCACCGCATTTCGCGAGGATCAGCCGCTCAGGCCGATGTCCCCCTATGGAGCGACGAAAGCGGCGGTGGAGGCGATGGGGCAGAGTTACGCGTCGCTGTACGACCTCCCTGTTACCGCGCTCCGCTTCTTCAACGCGTACGGGCCGCGCGTCCGGCCTGATCTCGCGCCCTATCGCTTCGTGGATGCCGTGCATCGTGGTATCCCGATCCAGTTGCGCGGTGATGGCTCCGTGCAGCGGGACTACACGTACGTCGGCGATACCGTTGCGGGGATCCTCGCCGCACTCGATTCGCCGGATGGATATCGAGTCTTCAACCTCGGCAATGAGCATCCCATCGTGATCCGTGACCTCATTGCGATCGTCGAGCGGATCGTCGAGCGACCGGCGATCATCGAGCGGCAGCCTGCTCTGCGTGCCGATCTGCCCGTCACCTTCGCGGACAACAGCAAGGCGCGTGCGGCGCTCGGCTATGATCCGACGACGGAAATCACGAGCGGTATTGCCCGGCTCTACGATTGGTATCGCACCGAGGAAACCACCGGTGATTGATCCCGCGGCAAATGTAACGATCCCTCCGAATGGCGCGGATGTGGAGCCGCTGGACGACATCTCGCGCGGTGCCGTCCGCCATGACCCCGCGCCGGAGGCAATTGACCCCGCGCACAGCACGCACGGTGATGTCGGCGAGGCGGTGGCGGAGGAGGGGATCTCGTTCGCGCGGCGCCTCCGGCAGCCCCGGACGATTCTCTCCTTCCTCGTCGCGGTTGTGATCATCGTCCTTGTCGTGATGCGCCTCAATATCAATGTCCACGAAGTCTGGCGCAATATTCGGGGCGCGAACCCGTTGTTGCTCGGATGCGCGTTCGCGGTCTACTATCTCTCCTTTCCGGTCCGGGCTGTGCGCTGGAAGATTATTCTGAGCAATGCGGGATACGATCGCGCGCACGGGATCGAAACGCCGAAGCTCTCCGGGCTGATGGAGATCATCGTCCTCTCGTGGTTTGCGAACACGCTCCTGCCCGCGAAGCTCGGCGATATTTACCGGGGGTACCTATTCAAAAAGGCGACCGGCGTTTCGTTCACGCGCACCTTCGGCACGATCCTCGCCGAGCGGTTGATGGACATCCTCGGCCTCTTCAGTTTCCTCGTCGTCAGTGGCGCGCTCGTCTTTGGTAACAAAGTGCCGCGCGTCGCCGTGACGCTCTTTTTCTTCGGCGGCGCGCTCGCGGTCTGCGGGTTGATCGGCCTGCTCGTGTTGCGACGGGCGGAGGGGTTGCTCGAACGGATCGTACCGAAGAAGGCTTCCGTGCAGTACCGGCGGCTGGAGGAGGGGATTTTCGGCTCCTTCGGTCGCTGGCCGTCGCTGATCGGGCTGACGACGATTCTCTGGGCGCAGGAGGGATTGCGCGTCTTTTTCATCACCCGTGCACTCGGTCTTCATGTCTCGCTCGCGGTGACCGTCTTCGTTGCCCTCGCCGCCGCGCTCCTGACGACGATCCCGCTCACACCCGCCGGGCTTGGCGCGGTCGAGACGGGGATCGTTGGCATCCTCCAATTCGTCGGCGTGGAGCGCAACGCCGCCGCCTCCGTCGCGGTCGTTGATCGCGTGATCGGTTACTGGAGCGTCCTCCTCATCGGCCTGATTGTCTATATCTTCAGCAGGAAGAAGTAGGGGAAAGCACTGAGCGGGGATGGGTTCTGGTGCGCGTATGATGACAATGGCATGATGCTTTGTAGGGGCGGTTCGTGAACCGCCCCTACGAAATGGCAAGGAGAAACTGAAGACGTGAACGCGCCTTCCTTAGCACGCATGCCGCCCAAGGGGCACCCGCAATCCTCGCCACTTCTCCGCGTCGCGCTCGATGTGACGCCCGCGATGACGCAGGGGGCGGGGATCGGGCGAGTGGCGCGGCATTTGGCACGGGCATTGCCGTTGCTCGATCGGGAGACGCGGTATACCTATCTCTATGCAACGGAGGGGCGGAACGGCGTGATTCCGGCGGGCTTTTTGCCTGTGCCGTATCCGCCTGAAGATGATCTGCGTTTACCGGCGACCGCGCCCGGCTACGGCCCTGGCGAGAATGTGACGTTCAAACGGCTGCCCCTCCCTGCCGCGTGGATGACGCGCCTCTGGCATCGCGCTCGCCTGCCGGTGCCGGTGGAGCAGTTCACCGGGCCGCTCGATTGCTATCACGCGCTCGATTACGTCGCGCCGCGCGTCCGTCATGCCCGGCTGCTCGTCACGGTGCATGATCTCAGTTTCCTCGCCGTGCCGCACTACGCCGAGCCATCGCTGGCGGCGTATCTCAGCGGCGTCGTGCCGCGCGTCGTGCGGCGGGCCGATCTGATCCTCGCCGTCTCCGCCTTCACCGCGCGCGAAGTCGTCGAGCGCCTACATATCCCGATAGCGCGCGTCCGTGTCGTGCCGAACGGCGTGGAGGGGCGGTTCCGCCCATACCCGCCCGGCGAGCGCGCCGAGGCACGGGCAGGGGTGGCGGGCATCGTGGGGGATGCGGAGCGGCCGTATCTGCTCGCGGTCGGCACGCTGGAGCCGCGCAAGAACTATCCGACCCTTCTGCGCGCCTATGCCCGACTGCGGGCGATGGGGCTACCGCACACGCTGGTGATCGCCGGTCGGCAGGGCTGGCAATTCGGCCCGATTTTCGACACCGTGCAGGAACTCCATCTCGCCGGGCAGGTGCGCTTCGGCTCGCCGCCGGACGCGCTCCTCCCCGCCCTGTACAATGCAGCGGACGCGGTGATCGCGCCCGCGTGGTACGAGGGGTTCGGCCTCTCGGTGCTGGAAGGGATGGCGTGCGGCGCTCCGGTCATCGCGTCGGACATCGCGCCGCATCGCGAAGTGGCCGGGGACGCCGCCTGGTATGCCGATCCCGGCGATGCCGCGGCGCTGGCGGAGACGATTACCGCCGCCCTCAATGCCGATGAGACAACCCGCGCCACGCGTCGTGCATGCGGCTTAGCGCGTGCCGCCACGATGGGTTGGGGCGATGCCGCCCGCGCCCTCCTTCATGTCTATCATGGAGCGTGATGATATATTGACAGCGTACGGGACATCGCTGACTGTGCTTGACGAGAAAGAGCTTCCGTGATGCGTATCCAGATCGCGCACCGCGCCCGCCCGCCCTGCTAAGAGATACCGCGGGACAATCATCCTCCTGACAATGAGCACGTGGGTCGCTGGCCCGCGCATTTTTCGTTAATCCGTCCACGGAAACAGCCAACGCCCGATAGCCTCGATGGTGGCTGACGCTGGCGCTCTCTTGACGCGCCCCGACAACCCCCTGCCCGCGCGCCCCCGCGTTCTTTCGCACTTCGACGAAACGCCGAAACGAGAGAACGGATGGGAGCGCATGGAAGGTATCTGTGGCAAGCAGGCAGGGAATATTGACGCCGCGACGCTGGCGGCCCAGATCGGTGGGTATCGGGATATTCTGATTGACATTGGCACGGGCGATGGCCGCTATGTTCGCACCGCCGCGCGGGAATGCCCGTCGTGCTTTGTCATTGGTATTGACGCCTGCCGGGAGAATCTGCGGGATGCCTCGCGGGACGCGCCACGCAACGCACTCTTCATCATCGCGAATGCGCTGACGCTTCCCCGCGAACTGCGTGGGCTGGCAACGCGAATGACGATCAACTTTCCGTGGGGAAGCCTACTCGCCGCATTGCTCGATGGTGATCCGGCGTTCCGCGATGGCCTCATTGCGCTCGCGCGGCCGGGTGCGTCTCTGGAAATCCGGCTGAATCAGGGCGCGCTCGTGGAAGCGGGAGGCACGCAAGAGGCGGGGATGATGCCGGTTCAGCGGCAATTGGTGGAATGGGGATTTGAGGATCAACGTTTGACGATGCTGGATGCGGACGCGTTGCGTCGCTATCCGACGACCTGGGCGAGACGACTCGCGTATGGGCGCGACCCGTGCGGATGGTCGCTTACCGCGACATGGCCGCTCCGATGTGCGTCAAACGCACGGAACGTGTACCCTGAGCAATCGGGGCGCGGCCTGATTGCCCCATCGTGATTGTGCCCGAAGGTGCGATGAAAATTCTGCTCGCGTCTATCGTCATTGGGGTGCTGGCGCTGGCGTTCGTCGGGGCGTTGGTCTTCTGGGCGCGCTGGAGCCGGGGGCGGGACGCGAATGCGGTGCAGTTGATCGCGAAGAACAGCGGCTTTCTCCTGCTCTCGCAGTTCACGAACAAGGGGCTCGATTTCCTCTTCGCGCTCTATATGCTCCGCGCGCTGGGGCCAATCGGGAACGGTCAGTATCAGTACGCGATCCTCATCTGGCTCTACCTGAAGACCGTAACGGATTTCGGCCTGGGGGTGCTGGCGACGCAGCAGATCGCGCACGCGCCGGAGCGAGCAGGGGCGCTCCTCGGCCAGACGACACTGCTGCGGCTCGTGCTGCTCGCCATCTCACTGCCACCACTCGCGCTCTTTGTCGGCGCGAACGCGCTCGCGGGCGCTATCGGCGCGGTGCAGATGGGCGCGGTGGCGTTGCTCGCGCTCTCAATCGTGCCGACCGCCTACACGGACGCGGCGACGAGCGTCTTCAATGGGCGGGAACGGTTTGAGATCCCGGCGGCGGTAACGATCCTCGGCAGCCTCGTCGGGCTTGGCTTGCGGGCGGGGGCGCTCCTCGTCGGCTGGGGGCCGGTCGGCCTGGCGTTCGCGGCGGTCGTTGCGAACCTGCTGACGCTCGGCCCGATCGTCCTGCTGATCCGGCGGCTCGGCGTGCGGGCGGCATGGTCCTTGCCGTGGGGCGCGGCGCGGCGCCTGCTGCGTGACGGCGGGCCATTGCTCGTCAATGCGCTCCTGCAGTCCCTCTTTTTCACGCTCGATGTCTTCATCCTCCAACCGCTCAAGGGGGAAACGGCCGTCGGGCTGTACGGCGTCAGTATCAAGTTAATCAATACGTTGCTGATCGTCTCGTCCACCTTCACGCTCGTTCTTTTTCCGCAACTGGCGCGGCAGGCGGTGCGCGACCGGGTGAGCATGGAGCGGACGTATCATTTCGCGGTGCGCGTGCTGCTCGTTCTCGCCCTGCCGATGGCGGTCGGCGTGACGGTTCTCGCGCCGGAGTTTGTGCGGATCGTCGGTGGCAAGGCATACCTGCCGGGTGCGGCGACCGCGCTCCGCCTGATCGTCTGGCTCTTGCCCTTCTCGTTTGTCAACGGTGTGACGCAGTATGTCCTGATCGCCCTCGGCAAGCAGCGGCGAATGACGTGGGCGTTCGTCGCGACGGTCCTCTTCAACATCGTGGCGAACCTCCTCTTCGTCCCGCGCTACTCGTACGGGGCGTCGGCAGTGATCTCCGTGCTGTCAGAGATTGTGCTGCTCGTCCCGTTTGTCATCTGGATTCGCCGCTTCCTTGGCCCGCTGCCGCTCGTGCGGCTCGCGTGGCAGCCGCTTGTCGCGGCGGCGCTTTTCGCTCTCGTCGCATGGGGTGTCGGATGGCGGATCGGGTTGGGCGCGTGGGCCGGCGCGGTGATCGGCGGCGCGGTCTATTGCGTTGCGCTGCTCGCCCTCGGCACGATCGGGCCGGAGGAGCGGGCGCTCGTGCGGCGGTTAGTGCAGCGGGGCGGGACTACCCCTCTCGCGACGCAGGAAGAGGGCGTGCGTACGTATTGAGGTCTTGTATCGGTACAGAATATGAACGGTACACTGGGAATCGGGAGAATACCCGATCGTGAGGGCCGCGTCATGGATCACCGGCGGAGGCGTTCCGCAAAGAATGTGGCAATCATCAGAGGTCGGTGAGGCGGTCCTTCCACGGGGTTGCGCGCTCGTAGGCGTGCGCGACGCGGAGGCAGATCTCCTCACCGAGGGCGGGGCCGAGCACTTGCAGCGCGATCGGCAATCCATCCGCGAACCCGCACGTCAGCGAGATGCCGGGGATACCGGCCATATTCGCGGGGATCGTCAGCACATCGTTGAGGTACATCGCCAGCGGGTCCTGCATCTTTTCACCGAGTTTGAAGGCGACGGTTGGTGACGTCGCGGCGACGATCGCGTCCACGCGCGTGAACGCCTCATCGAAGTCGCGTTTGATCAGCGTGCGCGTCTTCTGCGCCTTGATGTAATAGGCGTCGTAATAGCCCGACGAGAGCGCGTAGGTGCCGAGCATGATGCGGCGCTTCACTTCCGGGCCGAACCCCTCGCCGCGCGTCAGTTCGTAGGAGTCGCGCAGGTCGCCCGCCTGGTGCGAGTAACCATACTTGACGCCATCAAAACGCGAGAGATTCGCGGAGCATTCGGCGGGCGCGATGATGTAATAGGTCGCCAGCGCGTACTTCGTGTAGGGCAGCGAGATCGGCACAATTTCCGCGCCCAATCGCTCAAATTCGGCAATTGCCTCGCGCACCGCCGCCTCGACTTCGGGTTGCATCCCCTCGACGAAGTATTCCGCGGGCACGCCGAGGCGCACGCCGCGCACGTCACCCGTCAGCGCGGTGCGGTACGATGGCACAGGTACATCGAGGCTCGTGCTATCGAGCGGATCGTGCCCGGCGATTGCTTCGAGGATAATCGCCGCGTCCTCCACGGTGCGGGCGAACGGGCCGATCTGATCGAGGCTGCTGGCGAACGCGATTAAGCCGAAGCGCGAGACGCGGCCATACGTCGGCTTCATCCCGACGACGCCGCAGAACCCGGCCGGCTGCCGGATGCTGCCGCCGGTGTCCGAGCCGAGCGCGCCCATCGCCTCCCGCGCCGCCACCGCCGCCGCCGAACCACCGGATGACCCCCCCGGCACCCGGTCCAGATCGCCCCACGGGTTGTGCGTTGGGCCATAGGCGCTGTTCTCGGTGCTGGAACCCATCGCGAACTCATCAGTATTCGTCTTGCCGAGGAAGACCGCGCTCTGCGCTCGCATCTTCGCGACGACGGTCGCATCGTAGGGGGAGCGATAGCCGGCGAGGATTTTGCTCCCGGCAGTTGTCGGCGCGTCGGTCGTGACGAGCACGTCTTTGAGCGCGACCGGAATCCCGGTCAGTGGCGCGACTGCACCCGCCGCGATGCGCCGATCCGCCTCCGCAGCCTGCGCGCGTGCCACATCGCCCATCGTATGCAGGAATGCGTGGACGCGGTCATCCACTGCCGCGATCCGCGCGAGGTGCGCGTCGGTCAGTTCGGCGCTGCTCAGTTCCCGCCGGTCGAGGCTGGCGCGCGCCTC
>JAICJW010000074.1 GCA_025928215.1 Chloroflexia bacterium
CCCCGCGCTGCTCTTCGAGGCGGCGTACAATCTCTCGTGGCCGCGCCTCCGCGCGGAAATTCGCCCAATCACCGCGCTCGCCATCCCCGGTGTCATCGCGGGAACCTTCATTGTCGGCGCGATTGTCCATCTCGCCGGCCTGCGCTGGCCGGTCGCCCTCCTTTTCGGCGCACTGATCTCGGCGACTGACCCGGTATCGGTACTCGCGACCTTTCGGCGCATCGGCGCGAATCGCCGCCTCGCGATCATCGTCGAGGGCGAAAGCCTCTTCAACGACGGTACCGCGCTCGTCGTCTTCAAACTCGTCCTCGCCGTCGTCATCGCCGGTGGCGTGACCGCTTCGACGACGATCCTCGCCTTCATCGCCTCCATCGCGGGGGGCGTGGCGGTCGGTCTCATCGTCGGCTACCTCGGCGCGCTGGTGTTGCGACAGATTGATGACTACCTCGTCGAGATCACCATTACCTTGCTCATGGCATACGGCACATTCATCGCCTGCGAGCAGCTCTCGCTGACAATCGGTGGGAGCGAGATCGGCGCATCGCCGGTGATCGCGGTCGTCGTCCTTGGCCTCATCACCGGCAACTATGCGTCCCGATCGAGCATGTCCGCGCGCACGCGTCTCTCGATGTATGACACGTGGGAGTTGATCGCCTACTTCGCCAACTCGCTCATCTTTATCCTGATCGGCCTCCAGGTCCATACGGCGTCTCTGATGCGCGCGGACATTCCTCTGATGCTCGCGGCGGTCGTTGGCATCCTCGTCAGCCGGGCGATTGTCGTCTACGGCGTCGGGCTGTACACGAACTGGCGCAATCCGCCCGCCGATCGTCTCCCGCTCCGTTTCCAGCACGTCATTCTCTGGGGTGGGCTGCGCGGAGCAATCGCGCTCGCCGCCGCCCTCAGCATCCCCGCCGACGCCGTACCGGAACGCCCGACAATCATCCTCCTGACCTTCGGCATCGTCGTTTTTACGCTCCTCGCGCAAGGATTGACGATCCGGCCCCTCGTCGCGCGGCTTGGCCTGAGCGGCACCGACAATTCCGCGCATCTCCTCGCCTTCGAGCGGTTGCAGGGGCAACTCGTCGCGACGCAAGCGGCCCGACGCGCGCTCAACACCCTCTCAGAGGGGGGTGAGATCGCCCCCGATATCTATGCACAACTCTCCCACACGTACGAGGAACGCGGGGGCCGGCTACGCGACGAACTGGCGGGGCTGAACGTCTCGGCAGAGGCGATCCGCGCCGAGCAGATGATCGTCGCACGGCGCAAGGCGTTGCAGGCGGAGAAAGATGCGCTGCTCACGCTGCGCAACCGGGGCACCATCACCAACTCGGTCTACCGGGCGCTGAACGCCGACATTAATCAACTCCTTCTCCGGCTGGAAGAAGAACCGGATGTGGAGACCGAAGAGGAGCAGTTCAAGGATCCTCCCGGCCCGCATCCCGACGGTGCGCGATGACGTGCGCGTCGTTTGAAAAGAGGCCGGGGCCAAGCCGCTTCTTGCGGTCAGCCTCTTTGAGGAGGGAGAAGTCTCGACCTTGCCTCCCCGATCTGTTGCCCCGGTCATGCGGTATACTTAGTGCAATCATCGCCGTGCCGCTTGCCGTCCCGTACCGCCGTCAGCCCGCTCGGAGGTGTGCCGTCGCTGCACCTGCTGACTTTCCTGCCGCCGGTGATCGTCCCGCGCCGCTGCTCGTCGGGCGCGATCGGGAACACGCGCTCTTGGGCCAGCATCTCGATGCCGCGCGGGCGGGGCGGGGCAGTCTCGTGCTCATCGGCGGGGCAGCCGGGACAGGGAAGACGACGCTCGCCGAGGCGCTCACCGTCGAGGCAACCTCGCGGGATGCGCTCGTCCTCGTCGGGCGCTGCTACGACCTGATGGAGACGCCACCCTACGGCCCCTGGATCGAACTCTTCGCGCGCTACCACCCGACCGACAGTGACCCGCTATTGCCGGACGCCGTCGCCCGGCGCGGCGCCGGTGGCGCCGGCACCGGTCAGGCAGCGCGCGTCCCGCAGGTGGAGGAATTTTTCACCGCCCTCGCAGCGCGACGCCCCGTCGTCCTGCTGCTCGACGACCTCCAGTGGGCGGACCCGGCCAGCCTTGACCTGCTCCGCTTCCTCAGCCACTCGGTAGCGGCGTTGCCCCTGCTCATCCTCGCCACCTATCGAGATGATGAACTGACGCGCCGTCATCCGCTGCACCTGCTCCTACCACTGCTCGAACGGGAGGCGCACGCCGTGCGCCTCCCGTTGCGCCCGCTCGCCGAGGAGGCGATTTACACACTCGTCGCCACGCGCTATGCGCTCTCGGGGGCGGACAGCACGAGGCTCGTCGGGTATCTCATCGCGCGTGCCGAAGGAAATGCCTTTTTCATGACGCAAGTTTTGCGGGCGCTTGAGGAGGAAGGGGTGCTGCGGCAGATCGAGGGGCGATGGGTGATCGGCGATGTGGCGAGCGCGCACGTCCCCGTCATGTTGCGGCAGGTGATTGACGGACGAGTCGCGCGCCTCACCGAGGAAGCGCAGGAGGCGCTGGCGGTGGCGGCGGTGATCGGGCAGGAGGCGCCGCTCACCGCCTGGGCAATGGTGAGCGGGATGGACGAGGAGACGCTGACGGAGATCATCGAGCAGGCGGCGACTTCCCGGCTGATGGAGGAAACGGCGGACGGAACGAGCGCGCGCTTCGTCCACGCCTTGATCCGCGAGGCGCTCTATGAGGGCATCCTCCCCTCGCGGCGGCGACGGCTGCACCGGGCGGCGGGGGAAGCGGTGGCGGCGCTGCCCGACCCGGACGCCGATGCGGTCGCGTACCACTTCCGAGTGATCGGCGATGCGCGTGCTGCCGCCTGGCTGGTGAAAGCGGGGGAGCGTGCGCGGGAGGCCCAAGCGATCGTCACTGCCGTGGAACGAATGAAGGCAGCGGTGGCGCTGCTCGACAGGCCGGAACACGCGGCGCTGGCGGGCAACCTCGCGTTGCAAATCGGCTACCTGCTGCGGCAATCGGACCGGCCCCAGGCGATCCGGTATTTCGAGACGGCGATCCAACGGGCAGAGGAGGCGAACGACCCGGTGATGGCGGGAGTGGCGCGCTGCCATCTCGGCTATCTCTTCCGCTATGAGAATCGGCCCGACCGCGCACACGCGGCATTGCGGGCGGGGATCGCGGCGCTAGAGGCGCTGCCGCCCGATGCGTGGGAGCGCTCTGCCATTCCAAAGGGGGGCGTGACCGTCGCCTCGCTCGCCGACGCTCGCGCCCTGCTCGCGTGGCTCCTCGCCAGCGCCGGTGCACATGATGAGGCGTTGAGTTTGCTCGGCCTGACGCTCGATGCCGCCGACGCCGCGCTCGACACGCTCAGTTACCACGCGCTCCTCGCCGTCTTCCAGACGGCCAGCGCCTGCGGTCGCCCGGACGTAGCGAAGCGGGCGCACGAACGACTCCGGCAGGACCTGCAGTCGCTGGAGGATGCGCGCGTGCTCGGCCATACGCTCACGAGTTTCCTTCTCATCACGGTGCTGCCCTACTATGCGGACGATCTCGCCTATCGCGAGGAGATCGCGGGAGCGGCGGAGCAGGCGTGGGCGCGGGCGCAGACACTCCATCTCGGCGCATCGTTGCCGGAACGCGTCCTCCGCTTTCCGCTGGATTTCATCGAGGGGGCGTGGGATGCGGTGCGGACAGCCCTGCCGATCGCGCAGCGGTACGGGGGTGGGACGAAGCGGCGCTGCGAGATGACGCTCGCCATGATCGCCCGGTTGCAGGGGAGGCCGGACGAGGCTTGGCGGCACATTCGAGACTGGTTGCCGACTGCCCCCGCAGTCGAGCCGGGGACATACAGTCTTCTCGATGGCCTCTGGCTGCTCCACCTCGGCGGGTTGCTGGCGCTCGACGCGGGTGATCTCGCTGCGGCGCGGCAATGGGCGGAGGCATACGACCGCTGGCTGGCATGGTCGGGCGCGGTGCAGGGTCGCTCCGAAGGGCGGGCGCTCTGGGCGCACTACTACCGTCAAGGTGGCGATGTCGAATCTGCCCGCGTTCATGCGGAACGCGCCCTCGCCCATGCCACCAATCCACGCCAGCCGCTCGCCCTCCTCGCCGCTCATCGGCTGCTGGGGGAACTCCACACCGAGATGGGGGAGCACGAGGCTGCCACCGCGCATCTTGCGGCCGCGCTCGCCCTCGCCGATGCCTGCGCCGCCCCCTATGAGCGGGCGCTGGCCCTGCTCGCTCTCGCCGCACTCCGCGCCGCACGGGGGAGCATCGAAGAAGCGCGCGACCCGCTCGGTGAGGCGCACGCCACCTTCAAGCGCCTGAATGCGCTGCCCGCCCTCACCCGCGCCGACGCCCTCGCCGCCCGCCTCGATGCGCTGGCGCACCGACCACCCGTCTACCCCGCACATCTCTCCGCGCGGGAGGTGGAGGTGCTGCGCCTGCTCGCGGTGGGCAGGACGAACCGCGAGATCGCCGATGCCCTCTTCCTCTCGGAGAACACCGTGCGCGTCCATGTGCGCAACATCATGACGAAGACGGACACGGAGAACCGCACCGCCGCCGCCGCCTTCGCCCGCGATCACCGTCTCGCTTGACTCCCACACCGCTACTACAAAAGGACTAGTCGGCCCGCCGGCCCCCGTCGCGGCGATTACCTCATTTGGTAGATGTTGCTGCGTCTCCCGCTCCCTATGCTGAATCCATGATGCATGAAGGACATGCAGACAGGAAACAGCAAGAAAGAGGGAGGTCAATCATGACACGCCGCACTGTCACCGCCGTTCTCGGTCCGCTCCTCATCGGTCTCCTCGTCGCCCTCAACGCCCCGGCAGTCAGCGCCGACCCGCCGTGCATCCTCGATAACGCGGGGAACTGCGCGGCCGCTTCGGGACGCGACTTCACCACCGAACAAATCGCGGCATTCGACTCCCTGAGCGCGACTGCTCCCGGTGTGACCGCGGCCAGCGGCGGTCAGGGAGAGGACGACGCGATCCGCACGGCGCTCGATATGGCGAACGCTGCCACCACCGCTCCGGTCGCCGCGTATCTCTCCAGCCCAGCCAGCGCACCTTCCGAGTGAATGGCAATCTCATCCGCGAGCACGTGAGACAGTCCACTGCTCGTCTCCCTAACGAAGCCACGCGATAGCGAGAGAAAGGAATGACCAAATGTACGACGCGAGAGATTTTCAGGTGCGGTACGACGATCACAAGCGGCAGATGGCCTGGGTGAACGACGAGGGGTGGAAGTTCGACCCGCCGCAGGCGCGCAAGCGGGTTCGGGAGAAGATGGCGCGGGTATTGGTCTCGCTCGCCACTCGGCTTGCCCCGGCGATGAGACAGCCACACACAGCATAGCGACCGGCGAGGATGGATCGCAGGCAGGGGACGACGAAAGGAGCACAGGGATGTTCGAGAACATGGCGGGTGCGGTGGGGGGCGCGATGCACGAGGATCGGCTAGCAACGGCAGCTTCACCCCCTTCATCCGGTTACGCAGCCGCTCCAACGGCACGCAGGGCGGCAATTGCATCGTCGGCATAGCCGAGTTCGCGCAGAATCGCGTCGGTATGCTCGCCGAGGAGTGGCGGCGGCAGCGTCACGTCAAGGTCCGTGCGTCGCAGATGGTAGGGCATACCGGGCACGGTGAGTTCACCAATCGTCGGATGCGCGACGGTGCGCGCCAGCCGTTCGTGCTGCACCTGCGGGTTGGCGAAGACCTCATCTATGGTGTAAATCGGGCCGCACGGCACATTCACCGAACCGAGCAGTTCGAGGAGCGCCGCCGTCGTCATCGTCGCGAATTTTTCCGTAATCATCGCGGTCACCTCTTCGTAGCGCGCGAGGCGATCCCGATTCGTGGCATAGCGCGGGTCGTTCGCCCGTTCCGGCCATCCCAGCACGCCGCAGAGGCGGCCCCAGAGCGCGTCATTACCGATGGCGAGGCAGATGAAACCGTCCGCCGTCGGATAGGTGTCATACGGGCAGATCGTCTGGTGCCGGTTGCCGACGCGCTTCGCGACAATGTTGTCCATAAAATAGTTGACGGTGTAGTAGACGAGCATCGAGGTTTGCGCGCCGAGCAGCGAGGCATCAATGAACTCACCACCGCCGCCGTTCGCCTTCCGATAGAGCGCGGCGACGATGGCATATGCGGCGAACATCCCGGCGGTCATGTCCGCGATGGGGATGCCGACGCGCGTCGGTGGTCCGTCCTCCTGCCCGGTCAGGCTCATAATGCCGCTCATCCCTTGCAGGATCAGATCGTATGCCGTCCAGTTCCGCCCCGGCCCGGTTTGCCCGAAGCCGGAGATCGAGCAGTAAACGATCGCCGGCCGCCGCGCCGCGACCGCGTCATAATCAAAGCCGAGGCGGCCAATCGTGCCGGGGCTGAAGTTCTCGATCACGACATCCGCCGTCTCGATCATCCTCCAGAGGACGGCCTTCCCTTCGGCGTGCTTGAGATCGAGGGCGATGGAGCGCTTATTCCGGTTGACGCTCAAATAGTAGTTCGCCTCGCCCTCGGAGAAGGGCGGACCCCAGGCGCGGGTGTCGTCTCCCTTCCCTGGCTGCTCGATCTTGAGCACTTCCGCCCCCATGTCCGCGAGCATCATCGTGCAGTACGGTCCCGTCATCACGCGCGTCAAATCCACGACCCGCACACCCGCCAGCGGCAACTTCGCTTCCAATCCCATCCTCCCTCATGACGAAAGTGAGTGAATCCCTCTATTTATGCCGGTACAATCCATATGTGAAGCCGTTGTCAATCGCCGCCTGAATGTCCGTCCGCGGCGTGAGAACGAGCACGAGATTCGGTGAGACGACGGACGCATTCATCTGCACGAGTGCCACGCGGGTATATTGCGCGTCGAAACCTGGGAGATCGAGACCACGCCCCGGACGACCGCCCGTCGTCAGTTTACTCATCCCGACCGCGATATAGGTCGGATGCCGCGCGAGGATGTACTGCGGGTCAGTCTTCTCATGGCCCGCGACCCCCTCGCCCGTCGCCGTCGCCGTATGCGCGATGTGCGCGTCGTTGAGGCCGAGCATGTCCAGCGTCGTCAGGCCACTGATGAACGGGACGACGCCCGCCGCGTCAATCGCCAGCGTCGCGCCCGGCGGTGCGGCCTGCTTCAGGTAATCGCCGAGCGCGGTCAGCCCGGTCACTTCGCGCATGTGCGTGCTGCCGACGCGCTGTGTGAGGAAGGTGTTCGGCGGCGTGAGCGGCAAGAAGAGCCAGACCGCGACGAGTGCCACCGCGACGGCGGCGAGTGGCGACCCCGCCCTGTTCCATGCCGATGACGTCTCGCCGCCATGAGAGCGGCGACCGATGCCGTACCACGGCACACGTGCGAGCGACTGAAGGCCCGCGACGAACAGCACGACGATGAGCGGGAAAATGTGAAAAAGGAACCGCGGCCCGATGAAGTCGCCACCGACGAGGACGATGTACCCCGTGAATGCCGCCGCAAGCAGTGCCACATACCGTGCTGCATGGCTGGCGACCGCGGCGGACGGAAGAACGACGAGCACGAGGATGATGACAATCAACGTGCGCGCTTGCAAGTGCGGAAAGTCATTGAGGACATAATCGAGGCCGCGCCGCACTTGCTGCATGGTCGAGCCGACCTTGTCATAGAACGTGTTGGGAAGTGGTTCGCCGTAATAGGCAAGCCGCCAGATTTCATGCGCCCCCGCGATCACGACGAAGGGCACGATGAAACGCACGATGTCGCCGAAGCGTATAAGCCTGCCCCTACCGAGGAAATCGCCGCGAAACAGGTGAGGGCTGATATATGCTTGCCAGACGAGCCAGGCGAGCGTGACCGCCCATAGCCCCGCGCCTTCGGGTCGCGTCAGGTATGCGAGCGCGAAAAGTGTGCCCGCCCATGCCCACCGCCGCCGCAGGGCGAGGCAGACGGCGAGCGTGATGAGGAGCGCGAAGAGATGCGTTTCCAACCCAATCGCCGCGAAAAAGGCGAACCAGCCACAGATCGCCAATAACACGCTCGGCATCGCGCGGAGGACGCCGGAGGCATCGGGCAGCACGAGCGTCGTCAGCCAATAGGTCGCGACGACGACGCCAAGCGCCGCGCCAATGGAGACGACTTTCGCCATCGTCACGAGCGACAAGCCGATCTTCGCGCACCCGGCGAGTAGGACCGTGAGCAGGAAATTCGTATACCCCTCAACGGGGGGTTCGCCCGGATTGAACCGGAGGCCGTCGCCATTCGCGAGGTTCTGGGCATAGCGCAGCGTGATGTGCGTATCGTCATAGAGGCGACCGAACATCCGGTGCGACGCATAGAGGGCGTAGCCGAGCGTGATGAGGAGCGCAACCGCGAGCACGAACCGACCGTCGAGCCGCGCCACTGCCCGCGCCCACGGTCGCGTATCGAGCGACCGCCGCCAGACGATCAGCGCCGTGACGAGCGCCGCCACGGTACAACCCATTACCGCCGACGCCTGCTGCCCCGGATCGTCCGCGCGGCGGAGCGCGAGGTAAATTGACGCGATCAGCACCGGGCCATACGCCGCCACGACGAGCGGCAGGAGCGGCGGCGCGGCGGAGAGCAGAACGAGTGACAATGCCGCCGCCATGCCCGCGATGAGCAGCAGTGCGAGGACTGGCGGCACAACCGGGCCGAAGCGAAGCGGGTTCGTGAACACCACGATCTCTTCGACCGCTACGCCAAGGGCGCGGTTCTCTTTCGGCGGCACGACCGTATCGGCGGGTTCAATGACAAGTTCGGGCGTGATGGCGGGATTGAGCGATCCGCCACCGGAGGGCAAGCGGAGCGGATAGGTCGTGAAGTCCGTGCCGCTCTGCACCTGCACCGATGCCCCGTTCTGACTGGCGAGGCCGAGGCTGACACGCGGCGGGACGCTACCGGGCCGGTTGCCGGAGAGCACGACCTCCGCCTCTCCGGGGAACACGCCCTGCGGCAGCCGGACGAATGCCGTGCCCGTCGTCCAGCGGTAGGTAAAGCCACCGTTGCCTTCGGGGTCGAAGAAGCCGCGCACATGCGCCGCCTCTCCCGGCGCGCCGACATGGACGGTGTGGCGATAGGGGACCTGAAAAAGCATCGCCACGGTTGCCAGCGCGAGCAGACAGAGGAGCAGGAAGATAGCGGTTTTCGCCCGCATCGTGGATGGCGACCAGCGGAGGAGCGCGGCGAATCTCCCCGCGCCGCGCTGCCGTTCAACCGTGGTCGTGCTCATTCCCCGTCCTGCATACCGCGCATCCCGACCACCTTCCGCCACAGCGTATTGTAGCATGCGCGCCCGCCGCGCCTCACCGCCGTGCGTGCTATGATTTTGGGCAGGTGAACCGATACGCTGCGCGAGATGAAGGAGCAACCGTGACGACGAGCACCCGAACCGGCGCATCAGCGCTGATTGACGCCCTCGCGGCGCACGCTGTCACGCATCTCTTCGGCATTCCCGGCGTGCATACCCTCCTGCCCTACGATCTGCTCCACAATCACCCGACGATTCGCCCCATCGTCACGCGGCACGAAGGGGCGGCGGGCTTCGCGGCGGATGGCTATGCCCGCGCGACGGGGAAACCCGGCGTCTGCCTCGTCGTCCCCGGCCCCGGCACGACGAACCTCGCCACCGCCGCGCTCGTCGCAAAGAGTGACAGCGTGCCACTCGTCCTGATCACCGCCGCCGTGCCGGACGCGCTAGCAGGGCGGTTCGCCATCCACGAACTCGACATCGCCGCCTTCATGCGGCCCGTCGTCAAGGCGCAGATCGCCATCACAACGGGCAGTGCGGCAGAGATCACCGCCGCCGTCGCGGACGCCTTCGCCCTCGCGCTCGCGGAACCGCCAGGCCCCGTCCATCTCCTCATTCCGTACGATTTCTTCAGCCGACGTGGCGATGCTGCCGCGCCGACGATCAGCACGCACGCGGCGAACATCTCGCCAGCGGAGACGATGCCGCTCGAAAATGCGGAAATGGAGCGCGCCCTGTCGCTGCTGCGCGATGCCGCCGCGCCGCTGATCTACGCGGGGCATGGCGTCGTGCGGAGTGGCGCGGGCGATGCGCTGGTCTCGCTCGCGGAGGCGTTGGGCGCACCCGTCATGACCTCCAATAAGGCGCGCGGCATCATCCCGGAAGATCACCCCCTCGCTCTCGGTATCCCAAGCATGGCCGGTGTCGCCGCCATCGCCCGCGACGCGGATCTCTGCCTCGCCCTCGGCACACACTTCAATGAGTACACGACGCTCACCTGGAAGACGCCCCTCCCGGCGAACCTCATCCGGGTGGACCGGGATCCCGCCGCCCTCGCGATGAACTATCCGGCGGCAGTCACGATCAATGGCGATATCGCGCAGGTCCTCGATTGGCTCCTCGAACGGCTCCCGGCGCACCGCGCGCCGTCCGCGCTGGCGGCGGCAGCAGCGGCGCTCCGAGAACGCCGCCGCGTCACGCGCGACGCATTCATGGCGGAGCAGCGCGATCCCGCGCCGCCCTTTCACCCGCGTTTCGTCGCGCAGCTGCTGCGTGAGGCATTCCACGTCGACAGCATCGCCACATCGGACGGCTCGGCGACGGAATCCTGGTTGTACGAGCCGGGGTTCGTCGTCACCCGCCCCGGTTCAATCTTCGTGCCGGAGGTGCAGCAGACGATGGGCTATGCGATTGGCGCGGCCCTCGGTGCGGCCCTCGGTGCGCCGGAGCGTCCCGTGCTCGCCGTCGTCGGCGACGGAAGCCTGATGATGACACTCGGCGAACTGGCAACGATCGCGGCGCTGCATGCACCCGTCACCGTCGCGGTCTTCAATGACGGACAATACAACGCGCTCCGCGTGCGCCAGGAGGCGATTTTCGACCGGCGCTTCGTCGGCACCGCACTCGGCACGCTCGATTTTGCGCAGGTGGCGCGCGGCCTCGGCATGCGCGGCGAGAAGATCACCTCGGCGACGCGGTTGCGGCGCTGTCTGGCTGATGCGGCAGCACAACACGAACCGCTGCTGCTCGACATCCCGATCACCCCGGACCCGCTCTCCGAACGGTATACCGCCGTGATCGAGGCGGGCGGCTGAATGGCACATACGAGATGGAGGAGCGCGCGATGACCGAACAAGTGCTGACGATCCAGGAGCGAGCCAACGCGCCGACTGCGCCGGGGCCGACACAGCGATTGGCCGCGTTCGCCGCTGAAACGACCTATGATGACCTGCCCGCGCCGGTGATCGAGCAGGCGAAACAGGCGATCCTCGATTGGTTCGGCTCGATGCTGGCGGGCGCGCTCGAACCACCGGCCTGCATCGCGCGGGAGATCGCGGCGCTGCTCGGCGCATCCGACGACGCCACGCTCTTTCCCGAATGCCGCTCGTCCGCAGCCGGAGCGGCCTTCGGCAATGGCGTCGCCTCACACATCCTCGAATTCGACGATGTCCACAAAGGTTCGACGATGCACGCCGCCGCGCCGATCCTACCCGCCGCGTTCGCCGTCGCGGAGCGCGAGCATGCTGATGGTCGGGCGGTGCTGCATGCTGCGGTGCTCGGCTATGAGGCGGGTATGCGCGTCGGTGAAGCCGTCAACCCGAGCCACTACGCATTCTGGCACCCGACCGGCACCGCTGCCACATTCGGCGCGGCGGTTGCGGCAGGAACGCTCCTCGGGCTGGATGCGACGCGGATGCGTGATGCGCTCGGCAGCGCGGGCACGCAAGCGGCGGGATTGTGGGAGTTCAACGCGGATGGCGCGATGAGCAAACATCTTCATCCCGGCAAAGCGGCAATGAACGGCATCCTCGCCGCCGATCTCGCGCGGCATGGCTTCACCGCCGCCACGCGGATTCTCGAAGGCGAGCGCGGCTTCTTCCGCGCGATGAGCAGCGATTATGACGCGAGCCGGATCACCGATGGACTCGGCGACCGCTGGAAGATCAGCGAGAACTGCTACAAACTCCATTCCTGCTGCGGCCACACGCACACGGCGATTGATACGGCACAAGACCTGCGCGCGCGGCAGGGATGGCAAGAGGGCGACGCGGCACGAAAGATCGCGGCAATTGAGATCGCGCTGTACGGGCCGGGCTACGATGTCGTGCGTCGCCTCATCCCACGCACGCCCTATCAGGCGAAATTCAGCGTCGCGTACTGCGTCGCCGCCGCGCTCGTGGAAGGCACCGTCGGATTGGCGCAATTCACTTCCGACCGCTTCGACGCCGATGGCGTGACGCATCCAGCCATCGCAGCGCTCCTCAACCGGACAACCGTGCGTGTTGATCCGGCGCTGACGGCGCGCTACCCGGAGCAATGGCCCACCCGCCTGACGATCCGCCTCACGAATGGCGAGGTGATTGACGGCGCCGCCGATTATCCGCGCGGCAATCCCGAAAACCCCGTCCCTTTCGCGACGCTGGAAGCGAAGTTCCGCGATCTCGTCACGCCGCGCTATGATGCCGCCCTCGCCGATCGCGTCATCGCCGCCGTGCGCGCTCTCGAGCGTTGCGCGGATGTCGCAACACTGATGCGCGACATTCAGGCCGCGATTCGTCTACCGGAAGAAGGTTAGCCCCCGTTTGTTGTCGTTTGTCGGCGGCATAGGTATCGAGCCTACCCGTGGGTATTCTCGGATAGTATCCACGCCCCGCAGTCAAGAGACGATTTTTCAGCAGTCAAACACTGACCAGCAGATGTCGTTTCTGAGCCGCTGGTCGTCCAGAACGAGCGCGCGAATCGCCTCCGGGAGCTGTTCGCGCTGCCACTGGCACTCGAGCCGGCCAGCGCTCTCCCCTTCACCATTCAAGGCAGTCGCTCGCGCGGCCTTGATTGCGTAGGCCGCGGCACCGAGCTCGTGTGCGGCGACATGCGCCACCACTGCCGCCTGGCCGGCAGCATATGCGGCGTGCCGAGCGGCTCCGCTCAGCTCTCTTGCCGCAGCCATGGCATGGCCACCCGCCGCGCGGGACTGAGACATCCTGATCTCGCCGCGCACCCATGCCCGAGCCTGCTCGATTGCCTGACGCGGCCGTGTGTCGGAAGGCCGCGCCAACTCGAAGAGGTGCAGAACGTGCTCCGCACACGCGGCTGCCCACAAAGCCAGGAGCCGATGGTCCAAATCCGTGAGCGTCCCGCCGCGGCGGATCGTGATGAAGCGAGGGTCACGGTCCTTGGGGAGAATCATGGCTGCACCCGTCCCTCTTGCATCTGCCCAACGTTAAGTTTTGAGACCGTTATTCCACCTCACTGGCGAGAATGTAATCTTCATCTTCACTAGGAGCTTGCCAACATTTCAGATAATTGTCCAACATCTCTCTGCTAATCTTAAAAGATTCTTTCGTAAGATTGACATTTCTTCCAACAACCCTTTCCCGTATCGTTTCTATCGGAGTATCAAGATAATACAACACCTCTTTCGCACCTAGCGCCTCTATTCTTTCCTTCATTTTCGCTCGTTGTTCCTTTTCCCAGAAGCCCTCGTCTATAATGACGTCAATGCCTTTCTCAACAAGATGGAACGCAACATCTCTTGATAATTCGATGATTTTCGCATCCCATTCATCATATCCAGCGATTGTAGGATCGTTTCCAATTAATGAGATTGACCACTC
>JAICJW010000540.1 GCA_025928215.1 Chloroflexia bacterium
ATTGAAGGTGCACCAAGAGTCCACGTCCTTATCTCTGCGGTTCTCCCCGGTTTCCGTTTCAAAGGAGGGAATGATGACACGGCAGTATGGATTTGTGCAGGTGGATGTGTTCACGGATCGCGTATTTGGCGGGAATCCGCTGGCCGTCGTGCTCGATGCGCGCGGGCTGACGGATGGTGAGATGGCGGCGATCGCGGGGGAGATGAATCTTTCCGAGACGACCTTTGTGCTGCCGCCGACGCGGCCCGATTGCGACGTGCGGGTGCGGATTTTCACGCCGAGACGCGAACTCGCCTTCGCGGGGCATCCGACAATTGGGACGAGTTTCGTGCTGGCGACGCGCGGCATGCTGCCCGCCGGGGCACGGGCGCTGACGCTCGAAGAAGGCGTCGGCCCGGTGCCGGTGCGGCTGGAAGGTGATCCCGCCGCCCCCACATTCCTCTGGATGGGGCATGGCGACGCGGCCTTCGGGCCACCGCTCACCCCGCGCGCCGATTTCGCCGCCGCCCTCGGCCTCGCGGAAAGTGATCTGCTCCCCGACGCACCGATTCAGACCGGCACAACGGGATCGGCCTTCCTCTATATTCCCCTCAAAGACCGGGCGACGGTAGATCGGGCGGCGCTCGATGTCCCGGCGATTCTGCGCTGCTTCGCGGACACTACCGCTGTCGGCGTCTTCGTCTTCGCGCCCGATCCCGATCCCGCCACCCATCGGGTCTACGCCCGCATGTTCGCGCCCCACACCTCCGGCATCCCGGAAGACCCCGCGACGGGCAGTGCCAGCGGCCCGCTCGGCGCGTATCTCGTCCGTCATCGCCTCGTCCCGTCCGATAGGAGCGTGCGAATCGTCAGCGAGCAAGGGACGAAGATGGGCCGTCAGAGTTTCATTCACATCGCCGTCGCGGCAGCGGCGAACGGCAGGACAGGGATTGAAGTCGGCGGCAGCGCTGTTCCCGTACTCGAAGGAACAATCACGCTCCCGTACCTGAGCAATTAAAGGCGGCGACGATGAATGGGCAAACGCTCGATGCAACAGCCGTCGGCGAGGCGCATGTACGGCCACGCCGGGACTGGTGGGCGGGCGCGCTGGCGACGCTGCCCTTCTGGCCGGGCGCGGCGTTGTTCGGCCTCGTCTACGCGGTGACGGCGCGGGCGGCGGGGCTGAGTGGGCCGGAGATCGTCGGCATGTCCCTGCTCGTCCACGCGGGATCGGCGCAATTCACGGCGGTCAACCTGATCGCGGGCGGCGCGGGATCGCTCTCCGTCATCGTCGGCACCGCGATCACTAACGCGCGCTCCCTGCTGATCGGTGCATCTATCGCGCCGCATATCGCCGCGCGGCCGCTCTGGTGGCGCATGCTCTATGCCTTCCATCTGACGGATGAATCGTGCGCCGTCGCGACGGCGCGCTACCTCCGGAGCGACGCGACCGCGCAGTACGCCCTCGGCGCGAACCTCGGCATGGTGCTGCCCTGGCTGGGTTCGGCCATCGTCGGCGTGATCGTCGGGGCGACGATCCCCTCGCCCGCGCGGTGGGGTATTGATCTCGTCATTCCGCTCACCTTCCTTGGCCTGCTCATCCCCCTTCTGGACAATCGCCGCACGGTCATCGTGGCACTCTGTGCCACCGTGCTCGCCCTGCTCGGCGTAACCTTCCTGCCGGGGACGTGGTATCTGGTCGTGGCGGGCATCGGCGGGAGCATCATCGGCGCGGCATGGCAGACATGGGAGGAGCGGCGCGCATGTGGCTGACGATCCTCGGCATGAGCGCGGTCAGTTACGCGCTCCGCGTGACGATGCTCGTCACCCGCTGGCGGTTTCCGACGTGGCTTGCGCGCGGCCTGGCCTCGGTGCCGATTGCGCTCTTCGCCGCGCTCGCCGTACCCGGCCTGCTGCGGCCGCACGGGCAGATCACTATCGGGCCGGAGCTGGCGGCGGGCCTCGTCGCGGCGCTCGTCGCCTGGCGCACGGCGGGGCGGATGCCGCTCGTCATCGGCGCGGGCGTCGGAACATTCCTCCTCGTTCGTCTGTTCTCATGATGGATAGTCATTCCAAAACCCCTTGCATTCTCCTAGAGATTAAGTTATCTTCGTAGAAGATTCGGTGAAAAGTGAAAAATCGGCAAGGGAGAGTGATGCATAATGCGAACCAAGTCCTTTCCTCTTCTCATTGGCGTCAGTGGTACGCTCCTCATCGCCGTGCTGGTTGCGTGCAGTCATGCAGGGGTTGTGACGGCGCCGCCGGGGAATGCCGGCGCCGCTCCGGCCATCCAGATCGGCTGTACTGCCACTCCGCTGACGCGACGCCCGACCTTCACC
>JAICJW010000267.1 GCA_025928215.1 Chloroflexia bacterium
CTGTTGCGGCTTCGGCGGCTCCGTCTCGGCGGACTACCCGGAACTCTCCGAGGGCATTCTGGCGCGGAAACTCGAAAATGTGGATCAAACGGGCGCGCGCACCCTCATCACCGACAACCCCGGCTGCATCATGCACCTGCGCGGCGGCATGGACGCCTCCGGTCGCGCCGTCCGCGTCCTCCATCTCGCCGAACTGCTGGACGAACGGCTACACGCGCGGTTCCCGCAAGCATTTATGGCAGAAAGAGGCTCGCTAGCGCGGTGACAGCGTGACGGATTGCACCTGCACGCCGAGGACGCGGGAGTCGTAGATCGGGGCGTTCGGCGGCGCGTAGTCTTGCGGCGACCAGACATTGCACTGTTTGAGGTCCTTGCTCGCTGGATCAATGCAACTGGTGATCCGTAACAGCGCGGTGCCATCGTTCGCTACCGGCAGCGCGCCGGGAGGGATTGTCACCGTGTAGTCCGCGAATCCTTGTGTCAGATTGAAGTCGGCGAGAGTTGGGCCAGCCTCATTCAGGCCCGGATCGAGCGCGATCCAGGCGTGCGCGGGGAGCGCGAGCGCGGCGGGGCGCGTGCCGCCCGCGAGACGGAGCGTGATCGTGCCGCCATGCTGCGCGAGCGAGGCCGTCCACGGTACGCGCAGGAGGGCGGTGGGGCCGGTCCAGCGATAGGGCATCGGATCGTTGCGGTCATGCTCGATGCCATAGAAGCCCGCGACATCGTACTGCTCGTCCGCCTGCCCCATTGTGATCGTCAGCGGTGCGGCGCCGAGCGGTGGGTCGGCGCCTGCGGGTTCGTAGCGGTAGACAGTGTAGCGCAGGGTATTATCTTGCGGATTGTGCGGCTTCTGCAGTTGGAGCGATTCGAAGTCGTGCAGCGTGACGGTGAAGGTCGGGCCGAATCGTGTCTCCGGGACGAGGCGTGTGTGCGGGAAGAACAACTTGCCGCCGTCGTCGCCCATCAGAATATAGATGGGATGCGTCGCACTCTCGCGGTTGAGCCACGCTTCGAGCAGATCGCCACGCGGGTTGTTCGTGCTGATAACGAACGACGTGCGCCCGTAGATGAACTGGAAGGGTGTCGCGAGGAGGTGCGGCTGATCGCGGTCGCCGCTGAAGAGGAGCACGCTGTTCGCGGGGAACTGGTCCGCGATCTGCCGCAGTTGCGCCTCCGCCCCGCTATACCGCTGCACGGTCCACGTTCCGGCCCGCGTCGCCACGAGAAAAATCACGAGCAACGCGGCGGCGGCAAGGCCGAGGGCGCGGGGGAAGGGGAACCTCACCCCCCGACGGCGAGGCGAACGCATGCGCCCAGGGAAGATGGACAGGGGATTCGGCAGATTCCACACCGCGTAGGCGGCGAATACTGCGAAGAGGGGCATGACGATCGGGACATAGTGGCGGAGGGCGTAGATGTAGCCGTCCGTTGTGTACGTCTCATTGACGAAGACGATGGTATGGACGAGGGCGAAGGCGAGCAGGCCGCCCGTCAGCCGGTTCAGGCTCCGCCCGATCAGGAGCGTCGCGCCGAGGGCGATCAGCAGGATGCCGAGCGGCGACCAGTACCAGCCGAGCCGGACGAGGTTGGCATCGTGGCCCGCCGGTGTCGGCGCGCCGATGTACGATGCGAGCGACCCGGCATGCCCGGTGAGGATGTGCGGGCGGAGGATGTAGCCGTAGACCGCGTAGAGCGCTGTCCCCGCCGCGAGCGTGTACCGTGCCCATCGCCCGGTGCGCGGCTGCTGCACGATTGGCAGCCAGCGGGCGCGCAGCCGGTCAATGAGCACGAGGACGATCACGCCAACAATCGCGGCGGCGAGGAGGGGAATGCGCTGTGCCCAGATATTTCGGTAGACGTGATGCCACAGCCCCTCGGTATAGCCGAGCGCGAAGACGCCCGCCTGCACGACGGCAAGCGCGGTCATCCCGCCAATCAGGGCGAAGAACCACGTATGCGCCCGCCGCCACGCGCGCAGCAGGATCAGCACAACGGCATAGGCCACGACGAGCAGCAGGAGAAAGAGGGTCTCCTCGTGCGTCAGTGCGGCATTGCCGAGCGCGAGCGCCGCGCATACCGCGCCGAGGCGCATCACCGAGGGATCGCGCCGTTCTTCCAGCAGAAGTAGCCCAACGAGCGCGGCCATCAGCGCGAACTGCTGGTACGCCTCCGTGTACGTCTGCCGGACGAACCAGACCTCAATGCCATTGAGCGCGAGGAAGAGGCCGCCGATCAGCGCGACGGGCCAGCCGAACAACCGCCGCGCCAGCAGGACGAGGCCAAGCAGCCCGAACAGTCCGAAGAGCGCGGGCGCGTACGCAGGGCCGAGAACGCCGAAGAAACCATAGAAGATCGCCAGCCACGCGGGCCAGAGGTGCAGGTTCTGCGGCACGATCTCGCCGCTCGTGCTATCCGTGTTGAAGCCGGTAAAGCGCAAATCACCATAGAAGAGATAGCGGTGATTGTCCAGATTACCGAGCAGATGGCGGACGGTCGCTTTGTCGCCGTCAATGTCCGCGAGCACGGGATCATGCAGGAGGATGCCGCCCTGCTTCGCCATCGCCACGCCACCGTTGTAGTAGACGCCGGTATCCTCGCCACCGATCAGCGTCTCGCCGGGCCGGAGAAAGAGCGCCGCCCCGACGGCGAGCAGCCCGAGGCAGAGCCACGCGCCGCGATCCCAGTGCCACGCGATGACCGGCAATGCCCGCTGCCGCGCGATGACGAGCAGCGCCACGGAGCCGAGCGCGACAATCAGCGCCAGCAGCCAGAGTGAATAGACGCCGCACATCGCCAGCACGAGCGCCACCGGCCCAACGACAAAGACGCCAAGCCCGAGGGCGAGATAGGCGCATTCGAGCGGGATGAGATCGGTGATCGTGCGGGCGAGAGTGTTCCTCTCCCCTAATCCTCTCCCGACACGGGAGGGGGAACGACGCGCCGTTCCATTCCCGTCTCCGTCCCTTCCCTTTAGGAAAGAGGACCGGGGAGGTGGGGAAATCAGCAACAATCGGAAGATGAGCCAACCGGGGAGACCAACGAGCAGCAACAGAAGCGGAATCCCGACAATCACCCGTACCACGCCCACCGTTTGCCGCCTCCCGCCCGCGTCCGTTCGCTCCCCGCCGCAGTATGCGCGAGGGGTAGGGACGTGTCAAAGACGGGACGGTATAGGCGGTTCAATGGCGGTGTTTGCGACCGCGCTTTTTGCGGAACTGCTCCGGCATCTCTTCCTCGCCCTGCCGCTCTACCCAATCGCCGAGTTCCTTGTCAATCCAGTAGCCGAGGAGGGTGAAGAGGCCCGCGAAGAAGAGCGCGCTCGCCGCAGCGATTGCCGCGCCGGTGATCGCGTGGCCGAGGGTGCGGTTGAGATGATCGTCGGCGATGCCGCCGAGCCAACTGCCGGCGACAAGGAGCGCGATGCTTCCGGCCAGCATGACCAGCCACGGCCACCACGCGGGGCCGCGATGGCTCCTCGAGGGCCGCAGATGGGCGAATTGAAGGAAGAAGAGCGAGCCACGCGCTTCGAAGAAGGCGGCAATGAAGATCACAAAGATGAGGAGGAAACTGATTAGGCCGCCGAGCGGGCCGACCGCGCCGTATGCACCGAGCAGGCAGATCGCGGGGAAGGACCAGCGGGCGACGCGGCGCGCCTCGACCGGGTCTCTCCACCATTGATTCATGGCGCGCAGGTAGAGCAGGCTTCAGCCTGCAAGCGCGCGCCGGCTGGCTGAAGCCTGCTCCACCACTCCATGCTATGGGGCCAATGTGACCGGGCGCATCGGCAGTCCCTGCGCGGCGAGGTACGCCTTCGCTTCCGCGATGGTGAAGACGGCGTCGTGGAAGATGCCCGCCGCGAGGACCGCGTGCGCGCCGCCGACAATCAACGCGTCCGCGAGGTGCTGGAGCGTGCCCGCGCCGCCGGAGGCGATCACCGGCACCTCCACGGCGGCGGCAATCTGCGCGGTGATCGCGAGATCATACCCGTCGCGCGTGCCGTCCGCGTCAATGCTGTTCAGGACGATCTCGCCCGCGCCGAGTGCGACGCCCTGCCGCGCCCATTCCAATGCGTCCATGCCGGTGTGCCGCCGCCCCCCATGCGTGACGACCTCCCAGAATGCGCCGTCCGGGCGACGTTTCGCGTCAATGGAGAGGACGATGCACTGCGCGCCGAACCGCCGCGCGCCGTCCGCGATCAGGTGCGGGTTGGCGACGGCGGCGGAGTTGACGGACACTTTGTCCGCACCCGCCCGCAAGAGGCGCGCGATATCGTCCGTCGTGCGGACGCCGCCACCGACGGTGAGCGGGATGAAGACCTGCCGCGCCGTCGCCCGGACAACATCGAGCATCGTCTCGCGCTCGTCGCTGGAAGCGGTGATGTCGTAGAAGGTCAGTTCGTCCGCGCCCGCCGCGTCGTAGCGCGCAGCCAGTTCGACCGGATCGCCCTGATCGCGCAGCGCGGCGAACTTCGTCCCCTTGACGACCCGCCCCGCCGTCACATCGAGGCAGGGAATAATCCGCCGCGTCAGCGTCGCCGTCGGTGCCGCCGTCACCATCTACCAACCCTCTTTCAAACGACGAATGAAAAACGATTGAACCGCAGAGACGCAGAGGACACAGAGAAGAAGACCTTTTTCTTTCTCCTCTGCGTCTCTGCGGCTCAATCAGTTATCTACGAACCCTGCCCGGTGGCGTAGTCGCGCTGATCGAGCGAGCGGAGGGCGGGGCGGGGCGGGGCGGGTTCGTCCACCGTGCCATCGCTGGTGACGATGCGGCGGTTCAATTCAACGACCTCTTCGAGTTCCTGCTGCACCTGCTTGAAGCGCGAGCGGACCTGCTGCTCCGAAGCGCGCGCCAATTCCTTGCGCACATCGGCGATGCGCTGGCCGACCTCGTCCACGCGGGTGTTGACGAGGCTGATGCGATGCGCGACATCCCGCAACCCCTCATCCGAGAGGTCCACACGGCTGGCGAGGTAGGCATCCCGCTCCTCGGCGGCGTGGCGAAGATCGCGGTCCACGGCATCGCCCTGTTGCCGCACTTCCTCCATTCGTTCGAGGACGAGATCGTGCCGTTCGAGCGCCTGCTCGTTATAGGTGAGATAGACCTCTTCCTGCCGCACGTCTACCGCCGCGAGGTTCGCGATGCCGTTATGGAGCCGCGCGAACTCCTCGCCGACGCTCTTGAAGGCGGTTTCGACGGCAGCGATCCGCCGGAGCGATTCGTCCACACGCGGCGGAATGACGTCAATCCTCTGATCCACCTCAACGATGCGCCGCTTCGCCTCGCTATCCACGATGCGAATGGCGTCCTCGACGCGCTGGTAATCCCTCCGGGCCTGCGCCGCCTCGACGCGCACTTCCTCGATACTCTCCCGCAGCCCCTTCATCACCTCGATCAGCCGGTCCTGCTGCGCGAAGGTGCGGGTAATCTGCGATTGCAGCTCGTCAAAACGGCGGTTCGTCACATCGGTGGTATCGCGGCGCGCGCGCGTCTGCTCGATCAATTCGGCGGCCTGCGCTTGCAGGGTGCGAATGGCGCCGTGCGCCTCGCTGATCCCGCCGTGCATGTCGGCAAGCGCGGCGCGGACACGGTTGTCGTCGAGTTGCCGCGCCTGTGCGTATTGCACCTGGCCGCGGCGATGATCGTCGAGATCGGCGCGGACATCCGCGGTGATCACTTCGACATTCTTGACGATCTCGTCGCTCCGTCCGATCCGGGCCACCTGGTCACGCACGAGCGCGCGCAGTTCGTCTATCTGTTGCTGGAGGTTGTTGATCGTCACCGCATCACGCCGACGCCGCTCTTCGTCGCGGGTGCGGGCGTCCATCGCCTGCCGCGCATCCATCGTGCGGGGGTCTCCTTGCCGTGGGTCGGGTTGCCGCATTTCCACTGGTATCCCTCTCCGTTACGACGCCCCCGGCACGGGTCCCGGCTTCCGCGCTTCTCAATACGGTTCGTCGTACGCCCGCATTGTACTCGATAGTGCCCTACCATGAACACACCCCGCATTGCCGCATCAGAAATCATCGGATGCACCGCGGCCCGCGCGCTCGCGCCGACCAACACCAAGGAAGGGATGGACCGATGAAACTCTGGCAACGTATCCTCGCAAGCATCGTCGCGCAGAACATCCACTTCGACCTCGTCGCGCCGCGCCAAGTGGTCGGGGAGCGGGTGACTTGGACGAACAATACGTCGGTAGACCCGTGGCGAAAGCTCGGCATCGCACCGCTGCAGGGCCAGGGCGACGCGACGGTGCACGGCGGTAAGATCGTCTCCTTGACCATTACGCTCACCCCCGACTCGATGGCGAAGCTCCAGCGCGCGGTGGCTTCCTCACCGCCGCC
>JAICJW010000109.1 GCA_025928215.1 Chloroflexia bacterium
CGCTGGCAAGGACGCCTTCGAGTTCGTCTCGCAGTCCACCGATGGTGGGGCGGGCTGGTCCACGCCGCGGCCCGTCGCCGGGCCGGTCACGCAGCCCGGGGTCATTGATCCAGTGGCTGGCCGACCAGTGATTGATGGCGTTGCCGGTGCGCGGAGCGACCTCGCTCCGGCACCGAGTGTTGACATCGCGAATGGCGCGCCGACGGGTGCCGATGCCACGGATCGGATCGTCATGTCCTATGTCAGTGGGACACTCGCCGCGCCGCATGTCTACTTCACCGAGTCAACGGACCGTGCCGCGAACTGGTCTACTCCGCGGGCGATCGAGACCACCGGCGACCGGGGACTCTTCACCGCGCCCGCGATCTCACCAAACGGCACGGACGTCTACGTCGTCTACAACGCCTTCACGACGCCCTATCAGACGACGACCGCCACACCGCGCTCACTGATCGGCGTGGTGCTGCATGCCGACGTCCTGGCGACCGGGGCGACGGGGGGCTTCTCGTCGCTGCACCGCAGCCCACCAGGCGATCCACGCGGCTCCAGCGCGAATGCCCTCGGGGATGAATTCCTGGGCGACTACGTCTACGCCGCAGCGACGCGGACGTACGGGGCAGCCGTCTGGAACGATGCACGCAACGCCGCCGACTGTCCGGCAATCGACGCGTGGCGGATGAGTTTGCAAACGGGCGAGTCAATGCCGCGACCGGCGCCGCAGCATGACTGTCCGGCGAACTTCGGCAACTCGGATATCTACGGCGGCTCGTACACCGACCCAACGCCATAGGATCGGAAAGAGGCGACTGCCGCAGTTGAGCAAGGGAGGCGCCCAGGAGCGCCTCCTTCCCTTCCCTCGAATACGTGCCGTGCCAGTCTGACGTGCTCGGCGCAGACGAAGGCTTCGTCATGAGCGCGGCAGTGAGATATTTGCCAAAGAGGTCGCGAATCGGTACGATCTCCGCCGGAGGGAGCCGAAATGCACCGGATATTCGCTGAGCGGCACTGGCTCAGCCGGAGACACGCACAAACATTCACGATCGCCGCGTATCCCCCTGAAGTGCCTGGATACGCGGCAGGATATTGACGGCACGGCCTCATGCCATGCGCCCGCATGGCAGCCGTGACGTTGCGCTCCTGCCAGATTATTGGAGGAGCGTCGCACCATGCAGCATTCACCGGAAGGTATCGAGGAGGCGATCGCCGCGACCGCCGTTGCTGCGCCCGTCGCGCGCTGGCGGCTCCTGCCCTTTATCGCCTTCCAATTGCTCACCGCCGGGACATTCACCTCGTCTATCTGGGTGCTCTGGCTCCTGCATCGCGGCTACGCGCTGGGGCAGATCGGCATTGCGGAGGCGTGCTACCACATCGCGAAGGTCGCGCTCGAGGTGCCAACGGGTGCCTTCGCGGACACCATCGGGCGGAAGTGGAGCCTCGCTCTCTCGGCGCTTGCCGTGACGGTCGCGACTGCCCTCACCTGGTGGTCGCCCGTCTTCGCCGTCGTGATGGTCGCGCTGCTGATTGATGGCGCGTCTGGCTCGTTCCGCTATGGCGCGGATCAGGCGTACCTCTTCGACGCGCTGAAAGATGAGGGGCGGTCGCATGGCTTCGTCCGCATCCTCGCCAATGTGCTCGCCGCGTCATACTTCGTCGCCGCGCTGATGAGTTGGGCGGGCGCGTGGCTCTCGGAGTGGTCGTACGCGTGGCCGTTCAGCCTCAACATCGCGGCGGCGCTCATTACCGGCATTCTCGCCTCCCTCTTACCGGAACGGCCCCGCACGGCGAAGCAGCGAACATCCGGCGGCGTGTATCGTAGGTTGCGCACCGGCATTCGCACCGTGCGGGAGCGGCCGGTGCTGCTTCGCCTGGTGCTCTTCGCGGCCTTCTTCTTCACGGCGAACACGCTGGGGAACATCTACCTGCAATCCGTCCTCAAAGGGCACGGCTTCGCCAATGGCACGATCGGCCTGACGCTCGGTATCTCCGGCATCGTCAGCGCGGCGGCGACATGGCTCGGCGGGCGGCTGCCGGCGGGGTGGCGGGCATGGACGCCGTTTATGCTCCTCGTCATGGCGACCGCGCTTGGGACGGTTTTTCAGGGGCTGGCGTGGGTGCCACTCGTGCTCGTCGGGCTGGGGATGCGCGAGGTGGCAATCGGCATCTTCGAACCGCTCTTCTCGACGTGGACGAACGACGAAGCGCCCACGGAGGCCCGCGCGACCGTACTCTCGCTCTCCGAATTCGGCTTCAGCGTGACGATGGTCTGGTCCTTCCCGCTCACCGGCCTGCTCGCCGACCGCGCCGGCTGGGGCGTCGCGTACGGCGCGGTCGCGGTGGTGCTGCTTGTCGTGATCGGCGCGGTGCTCCTGATCGGGAGAGGCAACCCGGTTGCGCCTTCCGCGACAGGCTGACGCCTGCCACCACCAGCAGGGTGTTTTATGTCAGATCGTCCGGTGCGACGACGACGGTGAAGTGCTGCGCTGTGGTATCGAAATCGCGGAGGACGGCGTGCGCTTCCTCGGAGATGACGGCGGTTTCATACTGTTCGCCAGCGAAAGCACGAACCGCGTCCAGCGAATCGAAGAGCGTCAGCGTGACAAATTCCGCGCCCTCCGCATCGTCACGCCGGAGGAGAAATGCGCCCCGGCATCCCGCCACATCGTGCAATTCGGGCAGGACGACATCGCGAAAGACTGCCTCATACCCATCCGCTTGGTCGCGGTTCGTCCGGCCACGCCACATCCGCCCGATCCCGTTCTCGACCATTGCATCTCCCGCTTTCCGCATTGCTCTGTGCCAGCCTACGGTTAACAGCGTTACCGCCCTTCATATCGTGATGACGAAGGGCGGCAATAATCCTCTCAGTCCCCAGTCCTCAGTCCTTCGTCACGCGTTGCCGATCAGCACACCGGCGACGAAGACGAGCGCGCCACCGACGACGACCTGAATCGCGGAGAGAATGAACCGCGCGCCGAAGTACTTCGTGCGAATCAGGGAAATGGCGATCAGTTCAATACCGACAACGATGTAGGCGAGCGTGAGGGCAACCGTGAGGTTCGCAATCAAGAAGGGGAGGGCGTGGCCGACGCCGCCGACGAACGTCATGCCGCCGGTGATCGCGCCACGGCCAATCGGATGGCCGCGCCCGGTCAGCACGCCGTCGTCCGAGAGCGCCTCCGCGAAGCCCATGCTGATCGCCGCGCCGACCGCCGCCGCGAGGCCGACGAGCAGCGTTTGCGTGTGGTTGTGGGTCGCAAAAGCGGCAGCGAAGAGCGGCGCGAGCGTCGAGACCGAGCCGTCCATCAGCCCGACAAGCCCCGGCTGGACGACCTTGAGGAGGAACGCGTTGTCTTTATCCTTCTGCGTCGTTTCGGCTTGCGTCATCGTATCCGCTGCGGCGCCCTCAGGGGCGGGGGGTGCGGCGGCGGACGGTTTCGCGTCGGGCGCGGCGTGCGGGATCGTTACGCGATCCGGCTGAATGCTGATCCGCCCAACGCGCTGCAGGGCGGTCGTCGGCACAAAATAGGGCTTGCCGTCGAGTCTCCCAACGGTTTGAAGGTGCGTTCTGCTGGCGTGATCCTCGGTTTCCGGGCGGTGCAGGGCGGGCCGGAGCAGATTTGCCACCGCCTCGACCCGGTCACGGCTCGTCCGGCGCGGATCATAGCGGAGGGCGAGCGAGTTGTCCTTCGGGTCCAGTTCGACGCCCGTGATGCCGTCGTTGGCAAGCAGCGCATCGAGGACGAGCGCGCCGCAGCGTGGCAGCACATCGTCGCTGGGAGAAGGCGCAGTCTGGGAATTCATCATCATTTCGCCTCTTATCTTCCTGAGGGGCAATACGCGGCGCGCTTGGCAGCAACGCGCCCGAACCGGCGTTCGCAATTCTCTCGCTATTGTCGGTCTTCGTGACGGCAAATGTCAAGGTGAAGCGAAGGAAATTAGTCCGGCTAAATCTCTTTACCGATTCCCTTTCGCCTCCCTCTTTTTATTCCCCAAGAAGCATAAAACTAATACACCTTCCGGTTGCGAAACCCCGTCGCGCACGCAGGTTTCACACTCTCGCCTGTGTTCCGATCGGTGATCGGAAGCGTAGCGTTGTCGAGGGACGCGGTGATCCTCTATCTCGATTGCAGCCGTGGAATCAGCGCGGGGCTTGTCCTCGGCGCGCTGCTCGAAAACGGGCGGGTGCCGCTTGCAGTGCGCACCTGGGGCGGCGGTATGCTCGCGCGTCTCCCCGAAGCGGAGGCGATGGTAGGTGGCGATCACTCGACGAGAGGCGAAGGGCATTGCGGGCTGCTTCGTCTCCCTTGACGAAGGCATTGCTCGCAGGATGTTCGTCAAGCGACGCACCGGTAATCGCGCGGGTATATGGGTATATTCCGCCGTGAACGCATCAATGTCTGTCACCCCGCTGGCGAGCGCCCGATTCGCCATCACAAAGAGCACGTCGGCATCGTTAGCCGTCGTAGCGACCGAAAATGAGGCTGGCGTTCATGCCGCCGAAGCCGAAGGAGTTGGAGAGGATGGTGCGATAGTCGCCCTCGCGCGGGCCTTCGGGAACGTAGTCGAGGTCGCAGCCGGGGCCGGGTATTTCCAGGTTGGTCGTGCCGGGGATGCGGCGATGAGTGAGGGCGAGGGCGCAGAGCGCCGCCTCGATGGCGCCGGACGCGCCGAGGGAATGCGCGGTCATTCCCTTTGTGCCAGAGACGGGGATGCGGTACGCATGATCGCCGAAGACATCGCGGATGGATTTCGTCTCCGTCGCGTCGTTGAGCGGCGTGCTGCTCGCATGGGCATTGATGTAGTCAATCTGCTCCGGCGCGAGATCGGCGGTGGCGAGGGCCTGCCGCATCGCGCGGGCGGTATGGATGCCCTCCGGGTGGGGCGCGGTCATGTGGTGGGCGTCGTTCGTCGTCGCGTAGCCGAGCACTTCGCCGTAGATCTGCGCGCCGCGCGCCACCGCATGCGCCTCCGTCTCCAGGATCAACACCGCCGCGCCCTCGCCCATCACGAAGCCGTCCCGCTCCGCGTCGAAGGGGCGCGAGGCGCGTGCGGGGTCATCATTGCGTGTGGACATCGCCTTGATGATCGAGAATGAGCCGAAGGTGAGTGGATAGAGCGGCGCTTCCGACCCGCCGGCGAAGACGACATCGACAAAGCCGTCTTGCAGGAGCCGCCATGCCTCGCCAATCGCGATCGCGCCGGAGGCGCAGCCGTTCGCGTTGGAGACCGTTGGGCCGGTGACGCCGAGTTCGATTGCCACATTCGATGACGATGCGCCGCCAAAGACGGAGAGGGCGAGCGCGGGGTTGACGGCGCGGATGCCCTCATGGACGTATTTCTCGTGCTGCGTCTCTGCGTACCCGATGCCCCCCAATGCGCTGCCGATGTAGATCGCCGTCCGCTCGCAGATCTGCGGCGTGAGCGAGAGGTGGGCATCCTCCACGGCGAGCAGGCTGGCGGCGAGTGAGAATTGCGCGAAGCGATCCAGCCGGCTCTCGCGCCGCTTATCCATATAGGCGAGCGGATCGAAATCATCAATCTGTCCGGCGACGCGGGAGCGGAAGGATGAGGCATCGAAGCGTGTCAGACAGCGCACGGCGCTCTCGTTGCGCATCGCACCCTCCCAGAGTGCCGCCCGGCCCGTGCCGATCGTCGTCACAGCCCCGATGCCGGTAATGAGGACGCGCGTTCGGTTAGCCACGCAAAGCCCCCACCCCCCACTGCCCAGAGGGCACCTGCTCCTCCGCCATGCGGGAGAGGGGAGATTGCATCACTATTCGCGTCTCTTTTTCCCCCTCTCCATTACGACGGAGAGGGGGGCGGGGGGTGCGGTTTTCTTCCACCATCGCCTGAATGCAGGTGAGTGTCCGGCGGGCGATGGCGTCCACGAAGAAGTGGCCGACGATCCGGCGCGCGATGAACGAGCCGATCAGCGGCCACTTCAACGTGAATTCGTGCGTGATCGTGACGCGCGTCGCGTCGCTCTCGGATGTGAGGAGCCAGTGGACATCCATCCCTTTTGTGAAGCCGCCGATATGCACGAAGTGGAGTAGGCCGGTCGCCACATTGCTCTCCAGGGTCGTCTTCCACCCGACCGGGATTTTGCCGAACGGCAGGAGTCGCCATGCCTTCATCGTTGCGACCGTATGCGTCGCGCCATCCGGTCGCACCGTCCGCTGCGTCAGCAGCACCGAGCGATAGTGCGGCAGGATCAAGGGCCAGTCCTCAATCGCGGCGCCGAGCGCGAAGATGTATTCTCGTGGTCCCCTCATCAGCATGCTTGTCTCGGTATACAAAAAGCCTTCCCTTCTTCCCTTACCTTCCCTCTCCCGCGTGCGGGGAGGGCCGGGGAGGGGGCCATTACGGTCGCAAGAGGTTCCATAGATATACGGGCGAAAGCAGCCCGCGTTGCTCCCGCTTCGTGCCGAGATCACCGAGAACGAGCACCAATTGCCGTGCCAGGGCAGGGCGCGAGCCGAGCCGGGGCGTAACATAGTTCATCAATGCCGGCAGATGGACGAACATCTGCACGAGATAGTTCGCCAGCGTCTTCTCCGCGAACGTATACCGCCGTGCCGCGAGATACGGCCGGAGCATCTTGACATCGGTGTGCCCGGCGCGCAATGCGCGATCCGCCGCCTCAACGGCAAGTTCCGCGCCACGCAGCGCCTTGTAGACCCCCTCGCCGGTGAACGGGTCGAGGTAGACCGCCGCATCGCCGACGAGCAGCACGCCATCCGCGACCGCGCGCCGCGCGCCCTGGGCCAGTGGCCCGACGCCGTGAATTTTGCCGACGCGCCGCGCCCCAACGAGGGCCTCGCGCACCGGCGGCAGCGCTTCGATGCAGTGTGCGAAGAACTGCTCCATCGGCATGCCGCGCCGCTTCATCGCGCGCATACCCACTACGAATGCGACGTTCGTCAGCCCGCCGCCGAGGGGCGCAATACCGCTGTAGCCGTCAAAACCGCGCGGCCCGACGACCATCGCACCGTACTGCTCCAGCGTTGTGACGCCCGCGTAATGCGCCATGATGCCGACGCGGTGCGGCCAGCAATGCTGCCAGCGCGCCGCCGTCAGCCCCGCCCCTTTCGCCACGACCGAATGATGCCCATCCGCGCCGATGACGAGCCGCGCCCGGATGCATCTCTCTCCCGCCTTCGTCTGCACGGTGAGCGTGCGACCGCCATCCACATACGGCCCGACCGTCTTAACGCGTGCGCCCTCGCGCACCTCGACGCCCTGCCGCTTGGCGCCATCGAGGATCACGGTATCGAGCGTCAGACGGGGAATGGAGAGGGCATAATGCTCGCCCGTTACAGCGTGATAATCCACGGTGTAGTGCGTGCCGTTCGGCGCGTAGACACGCATACCGAACAGCCGGTGCGGCGGCAATGCCTCGATCGCCTCCGCGACGCCGAGCCGACGCAAAATCGAGATCGTCCGCGGGCTGCTGTACTCGCCGCAGGGCTTGTCACGCGGGAAGGTGGCGCGGTCGAGGAGGAGCGGATCGTACCCCGCCTGCTTGAGGAGGATTGCCGTCGCCGCGCCCGCCGGCCCACCCCCGACGACGACGACATCGCGCGATTCGGCGGCGATCATGCCGGTCGCCGCGCGACGAGCGCCATGCGCCAGAAGCGGTGTGGCGTGACCGCGATATTCGTCAGCCCCGCTTCGCACGCCATTTCGGTCAACTCATCCGGCGTGAAGGCGCGGAGAATCGAGAGCGGCGCGTCGTGGCGGGTGAGGCGATTCGTCGTCGTCGCATTGCCGAGCAGCCACGCCCCCACATATCCCGGCCAGGTACGAACGAGATCGTTGAGGATGATGCCGCGCCGCGCGACGCGCCCCATCTCCGCCAGCACCGCGATCGCATCGGCGCGTGGGAAGTGATGGAGGGCGAGCGAGCAGACCGCGATATCGAACGCGCCGTCGCGATAGGGGAGGGCGCGGGCATCGCATACCTGGACGGTGATCGCCGGTTCATCCGCCGTCTCGCGCCGCGCGACTGCCAGCACATCTTCGCTGACGTCCGTTGCCAGCACGCGCGGATGATATCCCCGCCGTCTGCCCCAGCGGACGAGCGCGCGCGGAATGTCGCCGGAGCCGGTGGCGATGTCGAGCAGCGTGATCGTCGTTCCACGGGAAACGCCACTGAGGAATTCCGGGAGATGGCGCAGCACGACCGACGTACCGCCCGCAAAGCGATTGACGCGCCGGATATCGCGGAGGTTATGCGCGAGCGTCGGCGCGTCAATCGTGCCCGGCGCATCGAGAAATTCCGTCGCGTCGCTATGCGGAGGCACCGGCAAGAGTGGGCGGCGAAAAGGAAGTGTCCGTGCCATCGTGCGTTACCATCCCGTGCGTGAGAAGCGTTCATGATCGGGAAACGCATGCGCAACGATACCGCATCCCGGCGCCACCGACAACGGCGGGCATTGCCTCACATGGGGAGTTCGCCCGGTTTGATGGGAAGTGAAAGCCTCCGTCACGAAGCCTTCGACCGTCCACCTCCTTTCATACGCCGCCGGGGACAACGAGCCGAGCGCCGAATGGCGGCGATGGGATGGTCGCATGTGGCGCACAATGCCGTCCGGCTGCCGCGGGCGAGCAATCAGCGCGCGAATTGCCAGCGGGTGGCGCCGTATGGCTCGGCGCCCGCGACGCCGACGACCGTGTCGAAGGTGAAGCGGAAGACGTGCCACGGCGGCGGGCCAGCGCTGGGCGCGCTGAACGGGGCGGTCAGCGCGTCGCCTGCCACCGCAGCGGGCCAGCCGCCGTTGCGGTAGATCGCGGCGATCCGTTCCAGCGTGGTCGCGTCGCTCACCCGCACGGCGGTCCCGTCGAGGGTGAGATCAATCCCCGCCAGTTTGACGGCGATTGTGCAGGCCGGGTTCGCTGCCAGGTTGCGGGCTTTGCGCGCGGCGAGGTTGCTGGTGAAGTAGAGATCGCCGTCGAACCAGACAGCCCCGACCCCGGCGACGTGCGGGCGACCATCGGGGCCGATCGTGCCGAGGAAGTGGGTGATCTCGGGGCCGGTTGAACCTTTCCGGAGTTCGTCGTACGCCCGGCTCCACGGCAAGGCCTCGTGGCCGTAACTGTCGAGATTCGTCGCCCTGGTTGGTGTGCGGTCGGTCATCGAACTGCCTCCTCATGCTGCGTGATCGCGGCGAAGCCCACCCCCACCGCTTGAATGTCGTCGGTCGCCGCGAGACGAAAGCGACATCAAGGAGCGATGCTTCCACCTACCAGCGGCAATTCCCAACAGCCTGGTCCGGTGCGCCGCCGCACATTCTCCATTCCGAACGAAAACACACCATCAATGCAGCGGCGCTCATTGGTCGCGGTCGGCTTCTTCCTCGGCCAGGATCTCCACATCGAAGGAGGGGCCGTCGTACTTTTGCGCGCCCGCCTCGAAGCGGATGCGATAGACACCGGCCTCCGTCAGCAACACGTCATTGAGGGTCACGGCGATGATCGCCCGATGCCGCGGATACGGCGACTCAACGATGATCTGCTCTTTCATCAGCGACGTGTTGGCAGGCCCGAGGAGCGTGAAGTCGAGGGCGATACGACGTCCCCTATCCTGCGGCGTGAAGAAGAGCAGGATGGGGACGACATACCGTGAGAGCGTGAAGGGCAACTCCGCGACGCTGAGGACGAACGGGCCGAAGCCTTCCACATCGAGCCGGCCATCCGGCCGCTCCGTGACCTTCTCCGCGAAGAACGCACCTTCGACGCGCATGTCACTTCCTTATTCGCCGCAACGATGCGCCAGGGCTACCCGTCCGCGAGGATGCCGGACATCAGATCGAGGTCGAGTTCGGGATAGAGCGGGTGGCGCGTGAGTAACTGCTGGACGGCGTGGCGTGCGTCGGTCGCGACCGCTTGGTCGAGTTCGTACTTCGCCTTGCTCTTTTGCCCTGCCTGCTTGCCGGTCGCGATCGTCGAGGGCGATGTGCTGACGAGGACGCGCGCCATGATGCGGGCGATCTCGCGCATCTCCGTCTCGTTCATGCCGAGCGTCGTCACGCCGGGGGTGCCGACGCGCAGGCCACTCGTGTACCACGGGCCGTTCGGGTCGATCGGGAAGATCGCGTTGCGGTTGAGGGTGATACCGCCCTCGCGCAGCGCCGATTCCGCCTGCCGCCCGGTGAGGCCGTACGTCGTCGCGACGTCAACCAGCAGCAGATGATTGTCCGTGCCGCCGGTGACGACTTCCATCCCCTCCGCGACGCAGCCCGCCGCGAGGGCGCGGGCATTGTCTACGATCTTGTGCGCGTAGGTCTGGAACTCCGGCCTGGACGCTTCTTTGAGGGCGACGGTCTTCGCTGCCATGATATGCGGCAACGGCCCGCCGAGGACCATCGGGCAGCCCTTGTCCACCCACGGTGCGAACTCCTCGGTGCAGAGGATCAGGCCACCACGCGGGCCGCGCAGCGTCTTGTGCGTCGTGGAGGTGACGACGTGCGCGTGCGCCACCGGGTTGTAGTCCCCCGTGAAGACCTTCCCCGCGACCAGCCCCGCGAAGTGCGCCATGTCCACCATGAAGACCGCGCCGACTTCGTCCGCCATCTCGCGCATCTTGGCGAAGTTAATCAATCGCGGGTAGGCGCTGTATCCCGCGAGTAAAATGGTTGGCTTGACCGCGCGGATTTGCGCATGCATCTGATCGAGATCGAGCAGTTTCGTCTCCGGATTCACCTTGTACGGCGAGACATCGAAGAGTTGGCTGGAGATATTGTGCCGGTAGCCATGCGTCAGGTGGCCGCCGGAGTAGTAGTCGAGCGCCATGATCCGCTGGCCATGCATCGCCGCGCGCACTTTCTCCCAATCGTCGTGTGAGAGTTTCGAGGCGTCCTCCTGCCCGATCTCCGTGAGGAGCGGTGCCTCGACTTTCGCCGAGAGGATCGCCATGAAGGCGACGAGGTTCGCGTCCGCGCCGGAGTGGGGCTGGAGGAAGGCATGATCCGCGCCGAACAGTTCGCAGGCGATTTGCGCGCCCTCCGCCTCGACGGTGTCCACATTGTCGCAGCCCGCGTAGAAGCGGTGATTGACGTACCCCTCGGCGTATTTATCGGTGAAGAGGTTGCCCATCGCCAGTTGCGTCCCGAGCGACGAATAATTCTCGCTCGCGATCAGTTTGAGGTTGTGCCGCTGATCGCGGAACTCGGCGACGATGGCCCGCGCGACGGTCGGGGCGGTCGTATTGAGGTAATCGAGCGCGGCATAGTACGCCGCCGCCGCCGAATTGATCGGCGCGCCCGCCAGTTTTTCGAGGTAGGTTGTCAGTAGCGTCTGCTGCCCGACGGTGGTTGCCATATCGCGCCCCTCCATTGTTTGAACCGACAAGATACGCCGGGAAACAAACGGAGCGCCGACAGACTCGTCAGCGCCCCAGCCAAGGCGAGGGGCGGCTTGCTCCGCGCCCATTACCGCATATGCGCTCAGTCGAGTATCGGTCGCGCCACTACCGCTGTCAACCGGGCATGCGAACTGATTTGCGTTTGCCCGCACAAAACGACGGCGACCGTGTCTCTTCCATATTCTTTGTCTTTCCGTGGGTCCGTTCCCCGGCGATTACGCGAGGAACGAAGCGACATCATAGAGCGCGGCGCACAGGGCGGCCCAGAGCGCGGCGTACTGATCCCACGGCGTGCCATCGGTGACGCGGATCGTCAGCGGCCCGGTGCGCTCGACCCCGGCGGTGCGTGCCGCCCGGTCGCATTGCGGCATC
>JAICJW010000472.1 GCA_025928215.1 Chloroflexia bacterium
ACTGGCTGGCCGCCGCGCTCCGACGATCGGAGCGCGGCCTCCTGGAATGCGACAACCTCGACCAGTTCATCCGGCTCGACGGGTGATGGCTCCCCCGCGAGTACGGGGACGACGACCCGCAGGAGATCGCGATAGATGTTGTCCGTGTTCACCGTTGCCGCATGAATCGCCTCGCTACCATAGGCGGTGAACCCGTACCCGCGCGCGCCTGCCCGCAATCCCCGAACGACACCGAGCCGTCCACCATCCCACTGCCCCGTCACGATTTCTCCGTCCTCATTGGCGATGCGCGAAACCGCGCGACATCCCGGTCCCATGAGCGCGTACAGCATCTCAACACCATGCACGCCATAGTGCAACAGGCCGGGATTGATCGGATGGAGAGGGGCGGGTGAATATACATCCGCGCCGATCAGGAGGCCTGGCCCTCCGTGCCCTTCCCGGATCGCCCGCACCTCCGGCACGAACCGTAAGGATGAGGCGGAAAGGAGCGTCGTACCGCGCTCCCGCGCGAGCGTGACGAGCGCGCGAGCGTCGGTGCTCGTCGAAGCGAGCGGTTTGTCGATGAACACCGGCATCCCCGCCTCGATGAACGGCGTCGCGCGTTCCCGATGCACCGCCCCCTCGTTTGACGAAATCAGCACAGCGTCCACGGTGCCGATCAGGTCCTCCGCGCGGTCCACCAGCGTGACACCGGCATCGCGGACGTGCACGAGATACTCCTCGATGCGTGCGGGCGCGGTGATGCGCGACGTTCCCGGAAAGGCCGCGACAATCCGTGCGCCGTCCACCCATTGGTCGGACGTAATACCTGTGTGGTTCAGTCGCCGCGAGAATTGATATGAATGGCTGGTGTCACAGTCAACGATGCCAAGTCGGAGCACGTGAACCTCCTTACCTGCGGGCAACCGCCCGAACTTATGACGCGACGTGGGATGTCGCCGTTGGGACGCGGAGCAGATGATCGCTCCCTGTGACGGCACCGGGGATGGTTTCCAAATTCTCCAGCACGAGTGCTGCGGCGCCGATCGCGCCCGCGTCGTCGCCGAGAACGGACGGGACGATCGCGAGGTCGTGGAGCGCATCGCCCAGCGCTCGGCGACGCACCTCATGCCGTACGGGCTCAAGAAATGCCTCGCCGATACTCGCGGTCGGACCGCCGACAACGACGATGCGCGGGTTGACGAGGTTGATGACGTTGGCGAGCGCAATGCCGAGGTATGTTGCTGCTTCGGTGAGTGTCTCCAGCGCAACCTGGTCGCCCGCCGCCGCCGCCTCCAGCACGAGTGGGAGGGTGATCTCTCCCAGCACTCCATCCGTGCGCTCTGCCAGATAGGTCCTCCCCTCCGCTTCGCGTACGCGCGAGCGCGCGCGATGGACGATCGCCGACTCCGAGGCGAGGGTGTGTAAACAGCCATGATTCCCGCAGCCGCACAGCGGACCATCGGGCAGCACCGTCATGTGTCCCAACTCCCCCGCCGTGCCGCTGCTGCCGAAGTAGAGCGATCCGTTGAGGACGAGGCCCGCCATAATCCCGTTGCCGACATAGACGTACAGCAGGTTATCAGTCTCGTCGTGTGCCCCTTGCCATACCTCACCGAGCGCGGCGACTTTCGCCCGATTCGCGATCAAGGTCGGCAGTGCGAGGCGATCCTCAATTAAATTCGCCAGCGGAACATCACGCCACCCATACGGCACAGACAGCGTCACCCGTCGCCCCGCCGGGTCCACGGAAGTCGGTGTGCCGACACCGACGCCGAGGATGGGCACATCGGCAAGCGGGCGCAACTCCTCGATCCCCGCACAGATTGCTTCGACGAAATCCTCCGGTGTCATCCCGCGCATCAGACGTGATGATCGGTGACGCGGCTGGGCTGTGAGGTCGGCGAGGACCACTGTGCAGGTCGATCCGACGAGTTGCGCGCCCAGTACTAGGCGGGCCATCGGATCGAATTCCAAGATGACCTGGCTGCGACCTCGCGCGGGTTGCTGCTTGCCGACCTCGCGGATGAATCCCTCGCGGAGAAATGTTTCCACAATCTCGGACACCGTCGCCTTACTCAGCCCCGACAATCGCACCAGTGCTGTCCGGGTCGTCTGCTGATACTCGCGAAGCAATCGAAAGATCACGTCCCTGTTCAGGTGCTTCATGCGTGCGAGATTCAGCCCGTTGCCCGATATCATTTTAGTTTTCTTCCCGAACGAAATCGTCGTTAGCAGGCGACTCCAGAACACACTTGACCGCTACTTGACAAGAGAATGCCAGCCATGCTAGCATCTGTCAACAGATTCGATTACACTCCGAACGAAAGGGCCACCGGGAGACTGTTAGCTCATTGTTCCTCCCGGTTATCGCTTAAGACGGTTGCCACCTACTCATAGCGTGACGAACCGATGCCAGGTATGAGGAGAGGAGAAACAGCATGGGTACGACTTCGGTCACATCAGCACTCTCACGGCGCGCATTCCTCGCAGGTGCGGCGACCGCCGCGACTGCCGCCTTGCTTGCCGCCTGCGGCGGATCGAACACCGCAGCGACCACAACTCCCGCAGCCACGGGCGCACGATCGACCTCGGCCCCAACTACGGGCGCCGCGAGTGCAGCAACGGGGAGCGCCACCACCGCGGCTGGCTCCGCACCCGCCGCAGTGACCACGTCGGGGCAGAAGGTTTCCGGATCGGTCAGTATGTGGGTCTACCCGCTTCTCGGTGACGATCAAGCCAAGAATGAATCGCTCTGGAATGGCATTGTCAAGGAATTCACAACCCAGAACCCTGGCGTGAAGGTGGATGTTCAGGTCCTTCCGTGGTCGAACCGCGACGACAAACTCACGACCGCCCTCGCGGGGAACAAAGGTCCTGATGTCTGCTATATCAATGAGGATCAGATCGCGCAGCACGTCGAAGCAGGCACGATGACGCCCTTGGACGATTACCTCTCCGCCGAGGAGCGGAATGACTACCTGCAAAATGCGCTGACGTCCGCAACCTACAAGGGTAAGCTCTATACTGCTCCGATTCTGCTCACGAGTACGACCATCGTGTACAACACCAAACTTTTCAAGGACGCGGGCGTCGATACGTACCCAACCACC
>JAICJW010000549.1 GCA_025928215.1 Chloroflexia bacterium
GTAGGGCGAGTGGGTCGCGGGGATGATGTCTACTTGCACGGCCATACCGGAGCGGAGGTGCTGCCGCGAGCCGCGGAAGATCGGCGAGTTCAGCCATTCATCGAGATGGATGAGATGGCCGGGATTGAGGCCGACGCCGAAGAAGGGATCGCCGAGGTACGTGTCAACTATCGCGAACAGCTCGCCGCCCGTCACGCCGATGCCGATTGCCTCATACCACGCGACGACCGCATGGAAATAGGGCGCGACGAGCTTGTCCACGTAGTCGCGGATACCGCTCGGCAAGCCGTCCGCATCGCGCACAAGGAACCCGGCGCGGGCATTGAGCGCGCCCCAGAGGCCGAGCGCGACCGTTACCGGATCGCCTTCCTGTAACACACGGCTGGAAGGGCTGGGCAACCCGGCCACTGCCCGCTCGCCCGCCGAGCACATCGGGTGGCAGGCGAGCGGGAAGCCATTGAGGCCCATCAGGCGCACGGCATCGTACTCGGTCATCCCCGGTTGCACGTGGAACAGAACCTGTTTGACCGCCTCGGAACTGAGCGTCGCGGCATACTCGAAGCGGGCGAGTTGGTCCACGTCGTTGATCGCGCGGAGGCCGTGCGCCGGGTCCATGAAGAGCGCGGTCGCGTTCAGCGCCGTGCAGCGCATCTCCCGCAGTGTGTCCACCAGGTACGCGGGCGCTTCGATCCACGCGGCGGGCGTCGCCGTCTCGACCGGCAGGAAGTATTTCCATCCCGCGATGCCGATCTTCGATCCCGGTACGACCCCGGCTTCGCGCAGGATCGTCGCGAGTGGTTTGCTCGCGCCGCGCGGCTGCCCCGGCAGGCTGAAACTCTGATAGAGCACGCTGTCCATCGGCACGGGGCTGAGGGCAGCGTACGCTACTCCCTCGTTGCCGACGAGCAATGTCGGCGGCCGACCGGGCGCGAGGATGAGCAGCGCCTCCTCGAAGCGCGGGTCATATCCCGTCAGGTAGGCGATGTTGGCGAAATGCTCGCGGTCGCCATAGACGAGCAGGGCGTCGTAGCCGGAGTAGGCGGCGTGCTCCCGCGCCTCCCGCAGCCGCGCCGTGTAGGTGGCGACAGGAATCTCCGGCTCAAGATGGGGTGGGCCGAAATCCGGCAGGGTAATCTCGGCGAGTTCAAAGGTCATTCCGTCCTCCTCGTCCATCGTTTCCGCGTTATGGCTGAACGATAGTAGCAATCGGAGCAACGAGCAATGGATAGGAGACATCCGCTTGCGCGTCATGGCGAAAGCGGTGATGCTTCCGACACGTGCCGTGCCGACGATAGACAAGGAGAGCGCACCGATGCCCGCCGACGAGATGACCCCCGAAGAGACGCTACTCGATTTCAGCCGTGCCTTCCGGCGCATGGATCTCGACGCGATGATGACGCACATCGCGGCAGATGCGACCGCCTTCTGGCCAGCCAGCGCATGCCTGGCCCGCCTCGACAAGGCCGGGATGCGCGCGCAGTTCGCCGCCACGATTGCCGCCGTCCGCGCGGCGGGCGGCACCGAGGTCGTCCGCACGCAGTCCGATATGCTGACGCAGCGGTTCGGGAACATCGCCATTGTAACATTTCATCTGCGCGATGAGCCGTTCGGCAGGCGCACTTTCGTCCTCAACTGGCGCTGGGACCGCTGGCTGGTCGTCCATATCCACGGTTCGAGCGCGTGATACACTTTTCTCCACACACTACGCACCGACCGGGCAACAAGAAGCACAGCAGATGGCCACAACGACATTGCGACGCCTGCTCACCGGCAATGTCATCGAACGACACAGCGACCCACGCGACGGCATGTATCGGCAGGGTGTCATTGCCCGCGCCGGAGACACGGTCGCCTCAACGGTCCTCGCGGAACTAACGATTCCGGTAGATGCGGTGCTTGGCACTGACGATACGCCATGATCCCGGCGACCATATCTCCATTCTCCAGCAGCGCAGAAATCGTTGGCTTATGCTTCGTCTCCAAGGCTACGAGTAACCTTCTCTGAGATTATATACTTCTTCAACATGCGGCAAGGACGCCAAGATAATTTTGCCTGACGAAGCCCGTTGTAGCGCACCCGCACATCATCGAGCGCGATGCCGAAGAGCGCCTCGACCCCCGCTTTTAGCCCATCGGGCAGGCCGGTGACGTTCTTGCGCTGGATCGGCGGCGGGCCACCGGTATTTGGCACGATGGGGGCAGTCCCCGAACCGGCCTGCTTCACCGCCATGCGAGCCTGGACGA
>JAICJW010000256.1 GCA_025928215.1 Chloroflexia bacterium
CAGGTTCACGAGGCCAACCGGCAGCGTGTAGTGGTTCGCGGTGTTGAGAAAGATCAGCGGGCGGAAGTACTCGTTCCAATAGCCGTTGAACGTCAGGATAGCAAGCACCGCCAGCGCGGGTGCGGCGAGCGGCAGCATCACCCGCGTGAAGATTTGCCAGTGGTTCGCCCCATCAATCCGTGCGGCGTCCTCCAACTCGTTCGGGATCGTGAGGAAGTATTGCCTAAGTAGGAAGACGCCAAACGCGGAGGTGGTACCCGGCAAGATGAGCGACCAAAGCGAGTCGTTCAGATGCAGGTACTTGATCTCCACGAAGATCGGGATAATCGTCGCCTGAATCGGGATCATCAGTGCCGAGAGGATGATCCCGAAGAGGATGCCGCGGCCGGGGAAGCGCAGCCGCGCGAAGGCATATGCCGCCATTGCGCAGGTCGCGAGTTGCCCGAGTACCACGGCCCCGGAGACGAGCACGCTGTTGATGAAGTACTGCCAGAAGGGCACGCGCGTGAAGACTTGGCCGTAGTTGTCGATCCGGAAGTCGGTCGGCAGCCACTTCGGCGGGAGCGTGAAACTCTCCCGCGGCAGACGTAGCGAGGTCGAGAGCGTCCACACCAGCGGGATGAGCATGAGCATACTGGCCGCGAGGAGCAGCGTGAAGACGAGGCTGTTGCCGAGATATCGACCGAATGTCCCCTTGCTGCTCATCGCCCGCACACGTTGGCGCCTTCGCACTGTGGTCGTCATATGCACCTCCGGTGGGGGGCCGGGTAGCCCGTCTCCCCCGCCCATCGTCGCCTACCGATAAAAGACGAAGCGCTTCGAGACGAGGAACTGCAGGCCTGTGAAGATGAGGATCAGCATGAACAGGATCACCGCAATCGCGGAACCATACCCGAAGCGCAGGCTGCGGAAGGCGACATCGTAGATCACCATCACCACCGTGCGGCTCGAATCGCCCGGGCCGCCGTTCGTCATCACCGTCGGCTGGTCGAAGATCTGCAGCGCGTTGATCACGCCGATGACCGTCGTGAAGAGGATCGTCGGGCTGAGGAGCGGCAGGGTGATCCGTACGAGCCGCGTCCACGGCCCCACACCGTCGAGGTCGGCGGCCTCGTAGAGCTCCTTGTTGATATTGCCGAGCCCCGCCGAGAAGAGAATGAAGGTGAAGCCAACGTGCTGCCAGACGTAGGCGATGGCGACGGAATAGAGGGACCAGTGCGTGTTCACCAGCCACGGGAACGGCCCGATATTCAGCTTCTCCAAGTAATAATTCACGACGCCGAACTCTTTGTTGAGCATATAGCCGAAGACAATGGAGATGGAGGCAGCGGAGGTGATGATTGGCATGAAGAAGGCCGTGCGGAAGAACGTGCGCAGCGCGGCCGGCATCCGACGCTGGACGCCGATCGCCAGCGCGAGCGCGAGCGTGATCTGCAGCGCGTTCGCCACAATCACGAAGACGATGGTGTTGTGGAAACTCGTCCGCACGCGTTCGTCGTTCAGCGCTTCCCGGAAGTTGGCAAGGCCGACAACCTGCGGCGCCTGAATGACGTCGTACTTAGTGAAGGCGAGGGCGATCGCGGCGATAATCGGCCCCGCGACGAAGAGTGTGAAGCCGACGAGCGTGGGCAGGATAAAGAGGTACGCCGCCCGCGCTTCGCCGCGCCGCTGAAGGGCGAGCGTCCCCGCCCCCGCACGCCCCGTCACCGGAGTCCCCACGGACGTAAGACCCTCTGTCCTGGTGCTCATGGATCCCCCTCCGGGGAGCAACCGGCAGCCGGTGCGCGTCGCGCGTTCTGCTGCGTGCCGGCCGCTCCCCGCTGACTGCTCGTCACGGCTGCTTCGCCAGCGCGGCAGTAAGATCCTTCTGCATGTTATCCATCGCGGTCTGCACCGGTTGGTCGCCCGTGACGGCGAGGCCGATGTACTTCGTGAAGATCTGCGTCACGTCGTTCGCTTGTGGCGGTTGCGGGATCGGGCCGGTATCCGGGAACTTGTCGAGCGTGTCATAGAAGATCTGCCAGCCCTTGAAGCCGTACGTGCCCTCGAAGAGAGCCTGGTTGAGCGAGCGCCGCGTGCGGACAGAGGCGTTGTCCTTGAAGTTCGAGGTCATGACCTCCTTCGAGATACGCCACTTGGCGAGCTCCCACGCGGCGTCCTTGTTCGGGGACTTCGCGGAGATGACGTAGCCCGCCGTGCCGAACTGGTGCCGCTGCGACTTCCACTTCGGCATGAAGGTGACGCCGTACTCGTCCGGCTTGACGCCTCCCTGATCGAGTGAGCGGATGGTGGAGGCGCTGCCGGCATAGGTCGCCAGTTGCTTGTTCGCGAAGGTAGTGATGAGCTGCGTTTGCGATGAATCCGCGTCCGCCGGGGAGGGTGCCGCCTTTACCTTCTGCGTCAGGTCGGCGAGGAACTGCACCGCCTCGACGTTCGCCGGGTCATTCGCCTTCGCATTGGCCCACTTGATGCCGCCCTGCCGACCCTTCGCCGCCGGGTCGTTGGCGTAGAAGGTGGACCACAACCAGTCTCCGCCGGGGAACTTCTCTTCCGTGAGGATGTTTGAGCCGTTGATGAAGATCCACGGCAGCGCCCCGCCCCACATGCGGTTCGTCCAGAAGTAGCCGAACTCGGTCGTCCGGCCACCGCTCTGGGTGATCAGCTTCGGCATCGCATTCGCGAAGTCGTCCTTCGTCCATGTCGGGGAGGGCTCGGGCACACCGTGCTTCTGGAAGGCGCCCTTAGAATAGTAGACGTTCGCGGCGTTGAAGTTGTCCGGCAGTGAGTAGAGGCTGCCATTGTACATCATGGCCTCAATCAAGGAGGGGTGCACGTCCGCGAAGAAGTCCGCGAGTTGTGCTTTGTCGCGCTTCACGAAGTCGTCAAGGGGTGTCGCGAGCCCCTTGCCTGCGAAGAGCTGCAGGCCTTCGGTAGCGACACCGATGAGGTCCGGCACATCGCCCGCCGCGATTTGCGTGAGCAGTTTGGCGGCGAACCCGTCCCAGTCGGGTGCGGAGACGGCGTTCACCTGCACCGTGATGTCCGGCTGGATTTTCTTGAAGCCATCGAGAATCTTCTGGACGGCCTGCGCGTTCTCGATCGTGCCGAACTGCGCGACGACGATCTTGGCGGCTTTGAGTTTCACCGGTGTTGCCGCGTTCGCTCCCGCGCTCGTGCCGGTCGTGGCTGCGGCAGTGGAGCCGCCTGCGGGCGCACCCCCTGTGCTGCTCGTGGTGGGTGCGGTGGTCGCCGCACCGCTTGCGCTGGTCGTGGGAGCGGGCGCGGTGGTCGCCCCGCTCCCCGCCGTCGCCGCGCGAGTTGCCGCCGGCACGGCCGTGCTGGTCGCGCTCCCCCCACCGCCGCACGCGGCGAGGATTGCTGCTCCTGCCGTCCCCGCGGCGCCCGCGAGAAATGTTCGTCGGGTCATGCGTCGCATTGGTCTGCTCCTCTCTTCGTGCCGCGCGGCACGATTCCACAGGACCCAGCACCCCTCACACCCGGACGGGATACCGTGCGTATGTCATCTCCCTCCTTCGTGCTGCGCACCGGTCAGTGTGACGGCGCGTTCCGGTTGTCGAATGGATGACTCGCCGCACGATTCACGGACGATCAGCTTTGGTGGCAGGAGGAGTTCGACCGCCGTACCGGTGCGCTTCCCTTCGATACGCTGGATGAGGAGGCGCGCCGCCGCTTTGCCGATCTCGTAGACTGGCTGCCGCACGGTCGTCAGGCGCGGGCGGAAGACCGATGTCCACTCGAAATCATCAAAGCCAATGAGCGCGATATCCTCTGGGCAGCGAAGGCCAGCATCGTCGATCGCACGCATCGCGCCGATCGTCATGAGGTTGTTCGTGACAAAGAGCGCCGTGGGGCGATCGGGAAGCCGCAGCAACTCCGCCGCGCGTGCCGCGCCGCCGTCCAGCCGGGAATCTCCCTCGCGCACCAGTACCGGATCGAATGCGATGCCGTGCGTTGCAAGGGCCTGTATGTAGCCGTCGAGGCGCTGGTTGGTCGAGGTGACACCGGTGAGCCCCGTGACGATGCCGATGCGTCGGTGACCGAGGGCGATCAGGTGCGAAACCGCTTGATAGGCGCCAGCGACGTTGTCCGTCAGCACGGAGTCCGCGCCGAGCGCGACGAGCGAGCGATCCACACACACGACCGGCAACCCCGCGGCGAGGAGGCCGGGCAGGTACGCGTGCTCCCCTGCGCTGGCGACGAGCATCAGCCCATCCACCTGCCGAGAGCGAAGGAGTTCAACGTATGCCTCCTCCTTCACGACGTCCTCGTCGGTATTGCCGAGCAGGAGGGTGTACCCCGCGCTCCGCGCCGTGTCCTCCACCGCGCGCACGAGGGTGGTGAAGAACGGGTTCGTGATATCCGAGAGGATGAGACCGAGGATATGCGACCGCTGCTGCTTGAGGGAACGGGCAAGACCGTTCGGGCGATAGTCCAGATTGGAGACGCTCGTGCGCACCCGCGCTGCGAGTTCGGGGCTGACGTATTTGTTGCCGGTGAGCACGGCGGAGACCGTGGCGACCGACACCTGCGCGTGACGGGCAACGTCCCGGATAGTAACCATGACTGCTCCCGTGGTCCCGACTTTGTCTAGCGATACGATTAGCGAAACGATTCGCTGACTGTTATACACCCGGATACCTGCGAGCGCAAGTACCTGTGCAGACGAATCAGGGCTGTTGCATTGACACAGGACCCAACCATATCGCACGATCCTTTACTGCCGATATGCGGACGTGTCGGGTTCGTGCTGCTCGCAGGTGCGGGAGAGCTGCAATGCTTTGGTGACGTGTTCTATCGACAAATATCATTGAAGAATATCGCCAGAAAGCGTTGAAAATGACAGTCACGTGCATCGATAATCTGCACTAATTCTGCAACGCTATCTTGCACCCTCTTCGTCGGGTGCCTCGCATGTTATCTGCACAGATTCTCGCGACCTACGGCGATGATCGACCTCCTGTCACGCAAGAGGATCGTTCTGCGGTCGTCCAGGCTGCGAGAATAACTGTGCAGAGAACGATCCAGCCCGTTGAAATGCGGAGGCCGGGCCGATAGCATCGTCTCCTTCTGAGTCGCGCTGAAGGAGATATGCCGCCATGATGGGTGTCAAGCTGCGGGCGTTCGCCCCGCTCGGTGACCGTTCCCTCGAAGAGCTCGTCCCCGCCGATAGCATCTACCGTCGGTTGCAACGCGTCCTCGACCTCTCCTTTGTCTATGACCTCGTCGCCGACTGCTATTCCTCCGCTGGCCGGCCCTCGATCGATCCGGTCGTCTTCTTCAAGCTGCAACTGATCATGTTCCTCGAGGACATCCGCTCCGAACGCCAGTTGATGCGCGTCGTCGCCGACCGCCTCAGCCTGCGCTGGTATCTGGGATACGACCTGACCGAGCCGTTGCCCGACCATTCCAGCCTGACGCGCATCCGCGAACGCCTCGGCCTCGAGCAGTTCCGCCGCTTCTTCGCGGCGATTGTCGAACGCTGCATCGCCGCGGGGCTCGTCTGGGGCAAGGAACTCTACGTCGATGCCACCAAGGTCGAGGCGAACGCATCGCTCGATTCGGTCATCCCACGCTTCGCCGTCGAGGCGCATCTGCACCGCCTCTTCGCGGCGGAGCGGCCTGTCCTGGCAGACGAGACACAGCCCCCATCACCCGAAGTCTGCTCTCTCCCTGACAACCCAGCGAGTACGCCAGCGGACCATGACCGGCACGACTGGATCGCGATGGTCGGTCGCCCGCAGCGTGCAGTCCGGCGCTGGGGGTACGAGCGCAAGGCCGACTGGCAGGCGAGCCGCACTGATCCCGATGCCTCGGTGATGCCGCCGCGCGGCGGCAGCCACCTCGGCTACCACACGCAATACGTCGTGGATGGAGGAACGGCGCGCATCATCCTCGCCGCGCTCGTGACGCCCTCGGAGGTGATGGAGAACATGCCGATGCGCGACCTGATCTGGCATACCGTCTTCCGCTGGAAGGTATGGCCGCGCCACGTCACGGGCGACACGACCTACGGCACCGCCGACAACATCGTCGCGTTGGAGCAGGCGGGCATCCGGGCCTATATGCCCTTGCCGGACTTCGACCGGCGCACCCCCTACCTTGGCAAGAGCGCGTTCGTCTACGACGCTGCGCACGATGTCTATGTCTGCCCGCAAGGGGCACTGTTACGCCGGTCTAAGCTGCGACGCACCCAGGGACTGATCGAGTATCGCGCCGATGGGCACGTCTGCAATGCCTGCGCGGTGAAGGCGGCGTGTACGGAGAGCGACCACGGGCGGAGCATCCATCACTCGCTCCACGAGGCGTACCTCGATCGCGTGCGCGGCTACCATGCGACCGAGGCATACGCGAAGGCGATGCGCAAGCGGCAGGTGTGGATCGAGCCGCTGTTTGGGGAGGCGAAACAGTGGCACGGGCTTCGCCGCTTCCGGTTACGCGGGTTGGAGAAGGTGAACAGTGAGGCGCTGCTGACTGCGGCGGGGCAGAACGTCAAGCGGTTGCTGCAGGCGGTGAGGGGCAGGATGCGGCCATGGCCGAGCGGCGGGCAAGCGTTGCCCGTTGGGGCGGGGTACGTGGGGCACATTGCCTTTTCCCAGCTGCGATACGAGCTCGACGTGTCTGCGGCACGCGGCATGGTTCGTTGCCTGCTGCGCTGAAACACGCGTAGCCCCTTTTCTCAACGGGCTGG
>JAICJW010000253.1 GCA_025928215.1 Chloroflexia bacterium
AATACTTCCGTAAAACGCTGTAAGGTTCAGCGGACACGCGGCATGCAACCTGCGATCACTAAATGTCGTATAGTACGTACAGCAGCCAATCTCCAACCGCCATGTCCAGACTGCTGCAATCGAGTTCACTGTATGGTACTATGCGCATGTACGCATGACCTCTTGTAGCGGCAAAGGAGCAGCCTCATGGCCACCCTCACTGCCATCGCCCCGCTAACCGATCACCGCTCGGTCGGACTCAGCGACGACGACGCACTTCGTATTTTCGACCTTATGCTTCGCACGCGCGAAATTGACGAGCGGATGTGGGCGCTGAACCGACAAGGCAAGGCGCCCTTTGTTGTGCCGTGCCGGGGGCAGGAGGCGGCTCAGGCGGGCGCGGCGTGGGCGCTCGATCCCCAAAAGGACTGGCTCTTCCCGCATTACCGCGACCTCGGCCTCGCCCTCTGGTTCGGCTTTGATGTGGACGAACTCTTCCTGATGTACTTCGCCAAAGGAGCGGACATCATCAGCGGCGGGCGGCAGATGACGCATCATTTCGGCTCGCAGGCGCGGCATATCGCCTCGATCTCCGCGCCATTGGGCACGCAGATACCCCATGCGGTCGGCGCGGCGTACGCGATGCGGCTGCAAGGCAAGACGGACGCCGTGACGATCACCTGCTTTGGCGAGGGGACGAGCAGCAAGGGCGATTTTTACGAGGCATGCTCGCTCGCCGCGTTGCAGAAACTTCCTGTCATCTTCCTCTGCGAGAATAACGGCTACGCGATCTCGGTGCCGATGGCCAAGCAATCGCCCGTGCCGAATGTGGCGGATCGTGCGGCGGCTTTCGGCTTCCCCGGCGTGATCGTGGATGGCACGGACCCCTTCGCCACCTATTCCGCCGTGCGCGATGCACGGGCGCGCGGCCTTCGGGGCGAAGGGCCAACGCTGATCGAGGCGAAAATGTATCGCCTCCTGCCGCATACGTCGGACGACAACGATATGACCTATCGCACGCGTGAAGAAGTACGGCAGGCGGAGGAGGGCGAACCGCTCAAGCGGATTATTGAGTATGTGCGGTCGCGCGGTCTGATCGCCGATGACGACATCGCCGCCCGTCGTGCGCGCATGCGTGAGGAGATCGCGGCGGCGGTCGCGGCGGCGCAGGCCGCCCCCGATCCCGACCCGGCGACCGTCGCGGATCGTGTCTACGCATCCGTCGAGGAGGGAATCTGATGGCCGTCTCGACCCGTTCCACGCGTGAGATTGAGCAAGAGATTACCGAGGTCGCCGCCCCGAATCGCACGGCGGCGACCGAGCAGCATGATGGATACGACGAACACGGCCCCGTCGCTCACGGTCTCTTCTCCCCGCCGACCGGTATCACGGGAGTTGATACCCGCAGCGGCGTGACGATGATCGAGGCGATCAATCAGGCGCTCGCGGAGGAGATGGAGCGCGATCCGCGCATTTTTTTGCTCGGTGAGGACATCGGGCCACGCGGCGGCGTCTTTGGCGCGACGAAGGGGCTGATCGAGCGGTTCGGCCCGCAGCGCGTCCTCGATACGCCGATCGCGGAGAGTGGCTTCACGGGTTTCGCCATCGGCGCGGCATTGCTCGGCAGCGTGCCAATTATTGAGATCCAGTTCGCGGACTTCATCTACTCCGCGCTCGAACAAATCTTCAGCGAGATGGCGAAGATACACTATCGCTCGAATGGCGACGCACGCTTGCCAATCGTCGTGCGCGCCCCAATTGGCGGCGGCGTCCACGGCGGCTTTTACCACTCGCAGTCGCCGGAAAATCTCTTCGTCGTACCGGGCTTGAAAGTGGCGATGCCCGCCACGCCGTCCGACGCGAAGGGGATGCTCAAGGCGGCGATTCGCGATCCGAACCCGGTGATTTTCTTCGAGCATAAGCGGCTCTATCGCTCCTTGCGCGAGCCGGTGCCCGAGGGTGATGCACTCGTACCGCTCGGCGTCGCGCGGGTTGCCCGTCCCGGCACGACGCTCTCCATCATCACCTATGGCGCGACGGTGCATGAGGCGGTCAAAGCGGCGGAAAGCCTGACGGAGGATGGCATTGACGCCGAAGTGCTCGACCTACGCTCTCTCCAGCCCTATGACAAGCAGGCGATCCTCGCGACCGTGGCGAAGACGCATCGCGCGCTCGTCGTCCATGAGGCGAGCAAGACGAATGGGTTTGGCGCGGAACTGGCCGCCTTCATCGCCGACGAGGCATTCATGGAACTCGATGCGCCCGTCCGTCGCCTCGCCGCGCCCGATGCCCCTGCCATGCCGTACAATCACCTGCTAGAATCGGCGTATCTGGTTGACGCGGCGAAGATTAGCGCCGCGATGCGTGAACTTGCGGCATTTTAAGAGGAGTTCAACGATATGGCAGAGGCACACAGTAGCGGCACCGCGACGGCGACACGCCCCGGCTTATCCCCGGTTACCTTCCCCCAACTGGGCGAATCGGTGGTGGAAGGAACCGTCCTCCAGTGGCTCGTCAAGGTCGGTGACACGGTCGAGGAAGACCAACTGCTGACCGAGATCGAGACGGAAAAGGTCGTCGCCGAGATTCCCTCGCCGTTCAAGGGCGTCGTCAAGGAGTTTGCCGTCGAGATCGGGCAGACGGTCCCTGTTGGCACGACGCTCCTCTGGGTCGAGACTGATGCGGCCGCCGCCGCGGAAGCGGCATCCGCACCCGCGCCGATCGAGGCAGCGACCGAAGCGGAACCGAAAAAAGCCGAAATGGAGATGGACAGCGCGACGGCGCAGATGGAATCTGCCACGATGCCGAAGGCGGCACAAGCGAGCGCGTCCACCGCGACGAACGGCGCGAAGGCGTACACCGAGTCCGCCGACGCGAGCAAGATGTACTCTCCTGCCGTCCGCAAACTGGCGATGGAGTTCAACATTGACCCGGCGACCGTCAAGGGCACCGGGGCGGGTGGTCGCGTCACCCGCGAAGATATGATGAAAGCCCACGCCGCGCAGGGAAGTGCTGAGCCAAACGCGCCGAGTGCTGAGGCCGCGCCCGCAGCCAAATCTGAGACTCCTGCCGCACCGGCAGCGCAGCCAACGGCACAGCCTGCCCCCGCCGCACGGCAATCCGCACCTGCTCCCGCTCAGTCCTCATCCCGCCCAGAGGGCACCCCGAGTCCTCAATCCTCTCCCCAGAGTGATTTGATCCCGATGACGGCGATTCGTCGCCGGACGGCAGAGGCGCTCACGAAGGCAGCACAGACGATCCCGCAGGCGGCGTCGTGGGTCGAGGCGGATGTCACCGAACTCGTCGCGCGGCGCGACGCAGAGAAGCAAGGGTTCCTCCAGCGGGAGGGCGTGCCGCTCACCTATCTTCCCTTCTTCGTCATGGCGGGGCTGGCGGCGATCCGGCAATATCCGATCATCTCCTCGCGCTGGACGGACGAGGGCATTCGCATCATCCGGCAGGTCGGCTTTGGTATCGCCGTCAGCACGGACAATGGTTTGCAGGTGCCGGTCATTCACAACGCGGGCGATTATTCGATCACCGGCCTCGCCAAGCGGCTGCACGACATCATTGGCCGCGCGCGGGACGGCAAACTGAAGATCGAGGATATTGAGGGCGCGTCACTGACGCTGACGAACCCCGGCTCCTTCGGTTCGCATGTCACAATGGCGATGGTCCGGCCAAATGAGGCGTGCATTTACTCGGTGGACGCGATCATCGAAAAGCCCGTCGTGCGGAACGGCGGCATCGCTATCCGCTCGATGGTCACGCTCGGCATCACCTTCGACCATCGCATCTTCGACGGTCGTGAGGCGGTGCTCTTCCTCAATGCCGCGAAAAAGTGGCTGGAAGAGGAAGCGGCCACCGCCGCGCTCTAAACACCTCCCACGGTCGTACCGTTCACGCGCCGCTCCGTCCGAGTGGCGCGTTTTTGCGTCTCCTTCATGCCCGCGACGGAACGGCGGGCGGTTTACGCTTGTTTAACATATCATGCGTTGCGCGAACAATGCATTATAATGACAATGTGACCACGCGAAATAAACGGATGGAATGTCAACGGATGAACGACGTGGAGATGGACGCTGCGGAGAAGATGTGGGCAGAATCGCCATCCGTAGTGGAATGTGCCCGTCGTGCGCAGAGGAATTTGTAAAAGGTTTTCGCGGTCGCGTCTCCGGCGTTATTGGGGCAAATGCGGGATTGTGCATATTTTTTACACGTCCGCGGCAAATTTCCCGCCTGCACTGGAACAACCAATGCCAAACGGGGTTGGAAATAGGGGGTCGGCTGAGGTTCTGGCGGGACGAACGCCAGAGGAGGGACATGCGAATGGTCGTCGCAACGCCACATGCGCCACCGGACGCGACCGGCACGACACGAGCAACTGCCACACTGAATGACCATTTGCATCGCGCGCTCGTCCACGCGGCGCTGCGTCGTCCGGAGCAACCCTTCGTCATCGAAGCCGAGACCGGGCGAGTGCTGACGTATGGACAGTGCCTTGCCGCCGTCAATGATCTGCGCCGGATGCTCGGCATGCCGCCGAAACGGATCGCGCTCGCGCTCCCCGGTGGAATCACCGGCGCGGTCCTCTGGCTCAGTGCGCTCACCGGCGGACACGTGCTCGTGCCGCTCGCTCCTGACGCTGCGGACACCGAGAAGGCACGCGTCACGTGCCTGTACGCACCGGATCTGCTGATCGTCGAGGACGAGGATGCCGCGCGGGGCTTCGGCTGTGCTGCCGCGACGTTCGTCACCCACGATCGCTGTCATGAAGTGATCCAACAGGCGCGGCCCGGCGGTCTGCTCGTACCGCCGCTGCCGGGGAAAGTCGCGCTCTCGACATCAGGCACGACCGGCGAGCCGAAAGGAGTCATCCTGGAGGGGGCGCGGATCGCCTGGACCGCCGAGCAGATCCGGTTGAGCCATCGGCTGATACCGCGTGACCGTGGACTGACGGTGCTGCCCTTCAGCCATGTGAATGCGCCGGTCGTCAGTCTCTGCGCGTCGCTTCTCGCGGGCAGCACGATCGTCATTGCCCGCAGGTTCAGCCGCGACCGGTTTTGGGAGTGGATCGAACGCTATCAGATCACCTGGGCGAGCATCGTCCCGACCGTGCTTACCCGGTTGCTCGATACGCCGAAGCCCGGCTTCCTGCCTGGTGCCCTTCGATTCGTTCGCACGGCATCGGCGCCGCTGCCGGCGGCACGCCTGCGCGCGTTCGAAGCGACGTTCGGCATCCCGGTGATCGAAACGTACGGACTTACCGAGGCGGCAAGCACGATTGTCGCGAATCCGGTGCCGCCGGGTCGGCATAAGCCGGGATCGGTGGGGCTGCCGATCGGGGTGGATCTGCGCATCTGCCATGTGCCGTCGGGCGAGGATGGGCTCTCTCTGGAGGATGTCGCCCCGGGCGAGCAGGGAGAAATTTGCGTGCGCGGCCCCGGTGTGGTCTCGGCATATCGGGGCGAAGCCGGGCAGGAGTCGTTCGACGCGGGGTGGTTCCGTACCGGCGACCTCGGCTACCGCGATGAGGAAGGCTATCTCTTTATTACCGGTCGGCTGCGCGAGATGATCAACCGGGGCGGAGAAAAGATCGCGCCGCGTGAAGTGGAAGAAGTCCTCCTGACCCATCCCGCAGTGCGCGATGCCGCCGTGATCGGACGGCCCGACACCCAGTATGGCGAGGTGGCCGTGGCCTACATCGTCGCCGACGGAGGGTGGCCGGGAGACGATCTTGCCCGATGCCTGCGCCACTACGCGGCCGCGCGATTAAGCGCGTTCAAGGTGCCGGTTGACTACGTGCGGGTGGAAGAACTTCCCCGCAACCCCAACGGCAAAATCAACCGCGCGGCGCTGCGCACGCGGCACGCGGGAGGCGCAGGGTGATCGTAGCGACCGGTGCGCGGCGGCATATCCCGCAGGCTGAGGGCATCCGGCAGCCGGAGAAGCGCCCCTATATCTATGAGATTGATCCGCTGCGTGGGGTAACGGCGATCATCGTCGTCGCGGTGCATGTGCTGCTCTTCGTGAATTTCGGCTGGCGATCCCCGTCGAGCGTTCATTTGCAGGACGCCGTACTCGCCACGATTCGCTTCACGCGCAATGTCTTCATGTTTATCACCGCGTTCACGCTCGTCTATGTCTACTACGGTAAACCGTTCTCGCTCAAACGGTTCTGGTCCCGGCGGAGCGTCGGCGTGCTTTTGCCCTATTGCCTGTGGACGGTCGCGTATGCGTGGCTGAATACTCCGCAGCCATCGGCGGCGCGCTTCGCCAGAATCGTTGGTCTCGATCTCCTGACGGGGCAGGCTTCCTACCAACTCTATTACATCGGCGTGACATTGCAGTTTTATCTGCTGCTCCCACTCTTCCTGCTCTTGCTGCGCCGGGTTGCCCGGTGGCCATGGCAGACGCTGGCGGTCAGTTTTCTCGTGCAGTGGTTCCTGCTGTACGCCGATTACCATTATTTGCAGACGGGCATTGTGAACCCTCCGCACTGGCTGGCGACTCTTCTCGCCTACCGACAGAATTGCGTGTTGCTCTATCCCTTCTACTTCGTGCTTGGTGGGATGGCGGCAATTCATTTTTCGCGGGCACGGGTGGCGTTGCTGCGGCGGGGCAGTTGGGCCGGGATCGGCTTCGTGGCGATGCTCTGTGCCGTTTTGGCGCACTACGTCTTTCAAGTCTGGGTCGAGCAGCAGCCGCTCTCCTATGTGAATGCCCCGGTGCAGCCGATCATCCTCTTCTACAGCGTTCCCGCGATCATCTTCATGTGCTGGCTCGCGTGCCTGTGGGGGGCGCACCGGGATCGGCGAACCGGCGCTCCGCCGGGCTATCGGTTCTGGAAGGAACTCTCCGAGGC
>JAICJW010000006.1 GCA_025928215.1 Chloroflexia bacterium
CCTCGCCGGGCAGGCGGACGCCATCCGTACCGCCCAACCCGGCCGTTTGGTCGCCCCGGTCGAGGCATATGCGCTCAAGTCGGCAGGCACCGCCGCGCAGCTCTTCATTTATGGGCTTACCACGGTTGTCATCGCCTTCTATCTCATCGCGGACCACGAGCGCGTGAAGGGCTTCGTGTTCGCGCTCCTGCCGCGCCGCTATCACGTCCGCAGCGCGCGGGTGCTGCTCGACATGGAGACCGTCGTTGGCGGCTACATGCGCGGGCAGGCCATCACGTCGCTCTCTATCGGGGTATTCGCGTTTATCATTCTGCGGGTCGTTGGCGTGTCGGCTGCCCTGCCGCTGGGCATCCTCGCGGCCTTCGCGGACTTGATTCCCCTCGTGGGTCCCGTGCTGGCGGTCGCGCCCTGCGTCCTCTTCGCGCTGATTGTTGGCCCCCTTCAGGCAGTGATCGTGCTGGTCGCCCTGGTGATCTATCATCAGTTCGAGAGTCATCTGCTCTTGCCGCGCGTCTACGGGCAGAGTCTGCGCCTCTCGCCGCTCGCGGTGATTGTCGCGCTCCTGATCGGCGAGCAACTCCTCGGCATCATCGGGGCGCTGCTCGCCCTGCCAATGGCGGCGGGTATCCGCGTGCTGGTCGAGAACTATCGGATCGCCTTGCCGGGCGACCAACCGGGGGAGCGAGAAGAGCGCGTGGAGGAGGCAGACGCTGAAGTGACCTATGCCGCGCAGGCCCAGGGCACATCGGCGATGGAGTCGGCGATGGTAGCGACGGAACTCGCCGAACAATTACAGGAGACAGAGAAGAAGGAGACGGGAGAGGCCGAAATCCCTGTCGAAGAGCGGAGCGATCCGCCCCACCGCCCGCCCGCCGTCCCGAACCCCGCGCCGTAACGACGGGAGTTCGGGGGTCGGGGTTCGAGGTTCGGAGTAGGTCATTGAACTTCGAACTTCGAACTCCGAACCCCCTATGGCAGGTACCGCTGTTCGTAGCGCGTCGTGCGTGGGGCGCGTGCGGCGATGCCCGGCAGGGGCGGGAAGGGGGCATGCGGCTCGGTCTGATACCAGTAGGCGGTGCTGGCGATGTCGTCCCCCCGGTCGTTGGCGTGGCCATGCTCGATCGTCACACGGATGCTTGTGTCGAAAAGCACCGGGTCCTCGATGTGGTAGCGGTAAACGGTGATCTTCCCGCCCCAGTTCGCCGCGCCGGGCAGCAGAATGCCGTGATACGGCGCCACGTAGAACTCCGTCGGACACCACGAACAGCCGTAGTAATCCTCTGTGCCGGTGCCGGTCAGGGTCGGCAATGTATCGCCATCTATGAAGATCATGTCGTCGCCCTCGCCATACCATGACCAGTCCGGTGCCAGCCCGGCCCCCGTCTGGCTGGGATCGAAGACGTGAACATTGTCGTAGTCGAGGTGGCAGCCGACGTAATGCCCCTTGCCCGTCGCTTCCATGATGCGGTAATTGCCCGCGCCGGTGAGGTTCTTGCCGTCGCCCTCGTTATGGACTTCGGCCTGCGCCGGATTTTCGCGGCGCCATGTGGAGTGGAAGCGGCCCAGACCGTCCTCCAGCGCGGCGTATTCCTCGTAGTCCACATAGAAATAGAAGGAGCGGCAGGCGACCGGGCCATCGTTCGTAATGGTGATGCGCGCGCCATCGGCAAAGGGCATCGGGAAGTAGCAGTTCAGCCCCCGCCCGCCCTGCGGGCTCATCGCCAGCATCGGCGTGGCGAAGTTGCGCGTCATGGCGTGGCCCATGCCGAAGAAGTCACCGACCGGCGTCTCCACCGACGGTGCCGACTCGCCATCCCAGTACATCCGCAGGGCGAGATTGCGCAGATGCAAGGGATCGTCCGAGGCAATCGTGAACCAGAGATGCGTGATGCTGCCCGCGCCCGCGATCGCCGCCAGCGTCGCCGTCTCGCCCGGCGCAATGGCGATGAAGTCCCGATTACCGCCCGTCCGGTCCCACGACGACGCGCGCCGCCGCTTCGCGTCCCGCAACCGCGCCAACCCGCGCAACGATGCCCCGCCGAATGTTGGTAGCCCGCTCACGCCCCGCCCCCTTCGCTCGTCCACCACGCCGCTCGTTTGGTGCGTATTGTACCGGCATGAACGCCTCAATACGCGGTGCGTGGCATCCTGAACGTGGAATGGATGGACGACAACGGAGGATACTATGGCACGGGCACATGAGATAGAACGACATGAATCGCTGATCGCAGGGCCTGACCAGCCGCTTTTCGCCATACCAATTTCCGGATGAGTCAGTATCTTCTCGATACAACGCCGCTTGCGTCGTATCTGCTCGGACGTGCTGGTACGCACCGCCTCATCACTCCATGGATGCAGTATCGAGAGGTCGTTACAAGCATTCTTGCCTAGGGTGAGGCGATTGAATACCTCAAAGGCTTTACGGATTTTCCGCGACATCATATCGCACTGCGACGATTGACCGTTGCGATCAAGCCCTCTCTGCTCACGTATGCCATCCTCGACCGGTACGCTGATATTCGCCGCGCGCTTCGCCCTCCGCATGACCCCGGCGTTATCGGTGACATGGATACACTGATTGCCGCGACCGCCCGCGAATACAACCTGACGCTCCGTTTCCAGCGATCAGCATTTCCAGCGTATACCGGGGCTGTCCGTCATGCTCATTGATCGGCAGGAACTGCGGCAATAGCATCCATGACACTATACGCTCGGAACGAGAGACGGCTCACCTCTTCTCTTCATCGCCAATGAGCCAGTGTCCGTCGCGCATCACGAATCGCCCGTCGAGTTCGTTTGCTTCCCGCCATGCCTGGATCATGCGCGGGAGCACCGCGATGTAGACATATTCTTCGGCGATCTGCCGGGGGTCGAACCCGGTGTGCTCGGCATGGGCCGTGGCGCGTGCATCATCGAGCAGATCGCGGGGGATGAAGGTCACGGAGCCTTCGATCATCACGACATCGCGCGTCGGCCCCAACGCCAGCCGAACCGCACCCGCACGCCGGAGATTGCGGGCGGTGCGGCTGTTCGTCGGCGTTGCGAGCAGGAGCCGCGTCCCGTCCCAGTAAAAGGAGAGCGGGACGAGGTAGGCGTCGCCCGCACCGCTCGCCGAGACCACCCAGCAATCAACCGCATCGCGCAGTTTCTGTCGCACGTCGTCTGTCCGCTGCTCCGCGCTTCGTGGTGGCATCCTCTGTCCCTCCCACTAACGAACGTCTCTGGCATTCATGTTGCCATAACAGTAGCATGACCGGCGTCGAGAGGAGGCCATGCGGATGAGCATACGGACGTTCCCGCAATGGAGGGAAGGGGAGGGGCAGACGGAACCGAACCCTCCACATGACGGCAAGAATGCGCCGGACGACCTCAGCGATCTGTTGGAGGAGACGCGTATCCTGCTGCCGGGTACGCAGGTCTTCGCCGGGTTCCTGATCACGCTGCCGTTTCAGAGCCGCTTCGACAAACTGAGCACGATGCAGCGGAATCTCTATCTGCTGATCGTCGTGACGGTGCTCATCGCGCTCATTTGCTTTATCGCGCCCGCCGCCTATCACCGCATCGCCCGACCGGTCCATCGAAAACAGGCGTACAAAGTGCTCGCGACGTGGTTCGTGATTATTGGGCTGGTACCTTTCTCGCTCAGCACGATTCTGACGACGTATTTCATTATTGATGTCATCGTTGGCCCCGGTTTCGGCGTGATCGCCGCGCTCCTCGTCGGTATCCCAATCGCGATTCTGTGGTGGCTCTTCCCGCTCCTCCGTATCCACGACCACGTCCCGACGCCGGAGATGGATGAATAGGTCCGCGCCCCGCTTTCGCGCCGTGCCACATCGGATACACTATCTCCTGGTGGGGACGGTTTTTCCTCAAAACGGGGCGCTCGCTACGCAGCGCTGGATCAAGGGGGAAGCGGTGAAGATCAGTTATGCGCCCCGGCGGGCGGCGTTCTATCCATACGATGGCGGCACCGGCTGGGAAGTGCCGCCGCGCGAAGTCCGGCAGGCATACCTGCGCGCCGTACGCGAGCGGGGCTTCGCGGGGATCGAGATCGGCCTCGGTCAGGGCGTCGGGACGAGCGAGGCGGAGATTCGCGCCCTGCGCGCGGATCTGGAAGCGGCGGGCGTGTCATGTGCCGCTGTCCGTGGTGGCGGCGGGTTCGCGCATCCCGGCAGTGCGGCACAGAACCGGCAGCGGGTGGCGGACGCGATCCGCATGGCGGCGTGGATCGGCGCGAACCTCGTCAACATGACCGTCCTCACGCCGCCGACCGACCCGCACGGCATCGGCATGCAGGGCACCGGCGAGCGTGTCTCGCAAGGAGCCAGCCGCACGGCGACGGAGGCCGATTTCGCGATCACCGCGCGCTATGTGCAGGAGGCCGCCGCGCTCGCCGCCGATCTTGGCGTCGAAATCGCCATTGAGATGCATCAGCGCTCGATCGCGGATAATTCGTGGAGTTGCCTGCATCTGCTCGAACTGATAGACCGCCCAAATGTCGGCATCAACCCCGATCTCGGCAACCTCTATTGGACCTACGATGAGCCGGAGGAGTCCATCGAGGCGTGCATCGTCGCCCTCGCGCCGCACGCGAAATACTGGCATTGCAAGTCGCTTCACCGCAGCCATATCCCGGAGCACAACCGGGCCTACTTCCGGCGCGTGCCGCTACCGGAGGGGGAGATAGATTATCGCTTCGCGATCACGGCGATGGCCCGCGCGGGTTACACCGGCTTCCTCGCCATCGAAGGCATCCCGCTCGGCGATCAGTTGTACAACGACGCCCGCAGCCTCGCATACTGCCAGCAGATTCTCAACGAACTCGATGGAGCGCGCCAATAGGAGGGATCCATGAATACCCGCGCATCGGAAAGCCCCTCGCCACTCACCAACTGCGACCGGCTGCGGGCCGCGATTGGCGGCGGGCCGTTCGACGCCGTGATCGTCTCCTCGCAGGAAAACACGTACTACGCGACGGGCGCGCTGATCCTCACGCAGCGGGAGATTCCGCTCCGATTGGCTCTGACGCTCTGGCCGCGTGGCGGGGAACCGGCGTTCATCGTCTGTGGCATCGAGGAGTCGCTGGTGCGGCGGCAATCGTGGATCAGCGACCTCCGGCCCTACGTCGAGTTCGCGGAAAGCCCGGTCGCGCTGATCGCCGCCGCCGTGCGAGAGCGCGGATTGGCGCGGGGCCGGATCGGTGTCGAGATGGATCACCTGATGGCGCGGTATTGGGACGAACTGCGCGCCGCCCTCCCGGAAGCGACCTTCGGGGACGCCGGGCCGCTCCTCGCCGCCGTGCGCGCCGTCAAGACGCCGGGGGAAGTGGACCGGCTCCAGTTCGCCGCCCGCGCGCTCGAACGCGCTATCTCCGCGCCTATACGACCGCCCGCCCCGGCTGCACCGAGAAATGGCTGGCGGACACGATGGCGACCACGCTGCTCGCCGAGGGCGCGGACGAAGTGAAGGCGCTCGTCCTTTCCAGCGGCCCGCGCTCTGTCCAGTCGCACGCGATGCCGGACGGCACGACGCCGATCCCACCCGGCGCGACGATCCGCGTGGACTTTGTCGGCGTCTTCGGCGGCTATCTGGCGGACCTCGCGCGGATGGCCTGCATCGGGGAGCCGAACGCGACGCAGCGCCGCTACTACGACGGCCTGCGGGAGATCGAGTGGGCGATGATCGCTGCCTGCCGCCCCGGCACGACCGCCGCAGCGGTCTACGCGGTCGGCAAGGCGGCGTACGCGCGCGTGCTCGGTATCGAGACGGATAAACCGCACTTCGGCCATAGCCTCGGCATTGGCCTGCACGAGGAACCGCTCATTCACCCCGCGAGCCAGACCGTTCTCGAACCCGGTATGGTCCTCTGCATCGAGCCGACCCACGCCGATCCAGCCCTCGGCGGCTTCCATATTGAGGACACGGTCGTCGTCACCGACGATGCGCCTCGCCTCCTTTCCAACGCCGTCCCGACGGAGCAGATGGTGGTAATCGCCTGAGGCGGCATACAGCGAACCATGGCTGTGCGACCCTACAGAGACCGCATGAAGGTATTAGGCATCTCGCCCTATGCGGGTATGACGATGCGCGTGTTAGACTGAGTGTGCCGCGTCCACACGGGTGGTCACGCAGTACGCAGTGGCACCGCAGACGGTCCCCCTGCCAGGAGAACCCCGGTATGACAGACGAAGCCCCGCGACCCCTCGATGGGATGGCGTTCGCGACGCGTGCGGTGCATGCGGGCGAGCGGCCGCCACACCCCGATTACACCCCCGTCGTTACCCCAATTTACCCCGGCTCATCGTTCGCCTACGACGACATGCAAATCGTGGACGAGATTTTCGCCGCGACGCGCGAGGGATACGCCTACACCCGCTACGGCAACCCGACGAACACGGCGATGGAGGCGGCTGTCGCCGCGCTCGAAGGGACGGAAGCGGCGATCGGCTTCGGTTCCGGTATGGCCGCCTTGCACGGGGCGTTCATGGGAACGGGCATCAGTGCGGGCGATAGCGTGATCGCCTCCCGCGAGTGCTACGGCGCGACGACGACGCTGCTGCAAGGGTATTTCGCCCGCCTCGGCGTCCGCACGACCTTCGTGGACATTCTCGATCTTGCCGCCGTCGAAGAAGCGATCCAGCGCGAGCGGCCCCGCTTCGTCACCTTCGAGACGGTCTCCAACCCGCTCCTGCATGTTGCGGACGGCCCGGCGATTGTCGAGATCGCCCATCGCGCGGGGGCGCTCGTCGTCGTGGATAACACCTTCACGACACCCGTGCTGATGCGGCCCGCGCAGTGGGGCACGGATATGGTCGTCCACTCGTCCACGAAGTATCTCGGCGGGCATGGCGATGTGACGGCGGGCGTCGTCGCGACGACTGCCGCGCTGCGGCATCAGATGTACGAGGTGAATAAAGCAATCGGCGGCATCCTTGGCCCGTTCGAGGCATGGCTCGTGCTGCGCGGCCTGAAGACGCTGTCGCTCCGCGTTGAACGGCAATGCGCGAGCGCCGCGAAGGTGGCGGAATGGCTCGGCACGCACCCCGCCGTCGCGCACGTCAATTATCCCGGCCTTGCCGACCACCCACAGCACGCATTGATGGAGCGGCTCTCGCTCACCGGGCAATCTGGCGGCATGATCTCCTTCGACATCGCGGGTGCGGACAAAGCGGCCGCCTTCCGCTTCATGGAGTCGCTGCGCCTCTGCATCCCCGCGACGACGCTCGGCGATGTCTACTCGATCGTCCTCTACCCGCCGATGTCCTCGCACCGGGGCCTGACGGCGGAGCAGCGCGCCGCCATCGGCATCGGCGCGGGGCTGATCCGCCTCTCCGTCGGCATCGAAGCCGTGGACGACATCATCGCTGATCTCGATCAGGCGCTTCAGAAAGTCGGCAGTCGGCAGTCGGTAGTCGCTGGCAGTCGGTAGTCGGCGGTCGGCGGAAGGGGTTTACGGTGGGCAAGCGAGTGCGGGGCTATCGTGATCTCTTCGTCTGGCAGCGGGCGATGGATTTTGTTGAGAGCATATACCGCTTGACACGCGACTGGCCGAGTACGGAGCAATACGGACTGACGAGCCAGGTATGACGGGCTGCGATCTCGACCCCTTCGAATATCGCTGAGGGCCAGGGACGAACCGGGTCGCGCGAGATGCTCCATCATTGCTCAATTGCCCACGGGTTACTCTGTGAACGCGAGACGCAACTGATGATCGCCCTGCGTCTCGCCTATGGCGATGTGGTAGCATTCAACCCAGTACTGGAACAAGCAGCCGAAGTGGGCCGCCTGTTGCAGGGGTCAATGCGAAGCCTTCGCTGATGTCTCTGCCGACTGCCGACTGACGACTGACGACTGCCGAACGTTTCTCAGGAAGGGAGTTCCCGATCATGGCCGTTGCGGTGGATGCAAAGGTTGAGCAGATCCGGCAGGAGATGCCGGCGGTGACGAACACGGTCTATCTGAACACCGGCACCTGTGGCCCCTTGCCGCGCCGGACGGTGACGGCGATGCACGAGGTGATGATGGAGGAGTTGGAGCAGGGGCGGATCGCTCCGAACCACTACCCCGGCATCATGGCCGCGAAGACGGCGGCGAAGGAGGCGGTCGCGGGCGTGCTCGGCTGCACGCCGAACGATGTCGCCATCGCGGGGCGGACGACGGACGGCATGAACATCGCCATCGCCGGCTATCGCTGGCAGCGCGGCGACGAGATCATCACGTCGAACATCGAGCATCCCGGCGGACTTATGCCTTCCTTCCTCACCAAGCGGCGCTACGGCACGCGCGTCCGCGTCGCGAATATCGGCGTCGGCGAGATGAAGAAGGGCGATACTGTTCGCCAGTTCGAGGAACTCGTCACCCCACGCACGCGGATGATCGTCATCTCGCACATTTCCTACACGACTGGCGCGGTGCTGCCCGTCAAGGAGATTACGGCGATGGCGCACAGCCACGATGTGCTCGTCGCGGTGGACGCGGCGCAGTCGTTCGGCTCCCTGCCGCTCGATATGGACGATCTCGGCGTGGACTTCTACGCCTCTCCCGGCCAGAAATGGATCTGTGGCCCCGAAGGGACGGGTTCGCTCTACGTGCGCCCGAGCAGCATCGGTGAACTGGAGCAGACATTCGGCGGCGGCATGCAGTGGGGGTCGCTCGATTACTACGGCGCGTCCTTCACTCCGGCAGCGGGCGCGGGACGCTTCGATGTCGGCGGCTACAATCTGCCGCTGCTCGTCGGGCAGAAGACCTCCACCGAGTGGATTCGGGATGAAGTCGGGCTGGATTGGGCATACAAGCGCATCAAGCGGCTTGGCGAGTACGCGCACAAGACGCTCTCCGCGATGAAGGGGATCACGGTCGTCACGCCGGAGGAGCACATGGCGGGCCTCGTCGCCTTCACCGTGGACGGCATTTCGCCCGCGGACCTGAAAAACCGCCTGCTCGCGGAGCATAATGTGACGATCCGCGACGTGAACAAGTACATCAATAACCCGGACGCGCTGCGGCTCGCCACTGGCTTCTACAACACCGAGGAAGACCTCGACCGGATGGCGGACGGGATCAAGGCGATCCAGAAGAGTCTGTGAGAAGTTCGGCGTTCGGCGTTCGACGTTCGAAGAAACGCCCTACGTCTAACGCCGAACGCCGAACCTCGAACGAACCAGGGATCGCCCCATGATTGTGCATCCGGCCATCGTCCATTTCCCAATTGCGCTCTTGATCGTCAGTGTCGTGCTGGATGCGTGCGGGGTCGGCTTCCGGCGGCTGAGCCTGACGCAGGCGGGGTTTTACACCCTGATTCTCGGCAGCCTCGCGGCGACGGCAGCGGTACTCTCCGGCCCGGAGCACGCGGCGAAGGACGCCGCCTCGCTGACGATCCTCCACCGGCATGAACTCTTCGCCGCGCTCACCGTGCTTTGTTGCCTGATTCTCGTCGGCATGCGGCTCGGCAATGTGGAGGGGTTGTATGGCACCGGCGCCATTGGCTATCTCGCCGTTGGCGGTGTGCTGATCGTTTGCATTGCCCTGACCGGGTATTTCGGCGGCCAGTTGGTCTACGATCACGGCGTCGGCGTCACACAATTGCAGGGCGCGCGCGTTCCGACGACGGGCGCGGTGCAGGAGATGTGGGCGAAACTCGGCGGCATCGCCCTCGTCGTCGTCATTGTCGGCTGGGCGGTGGCGCGCTTCCGCTTCCTGATCGAGCGATTGGGGGTATGGTGGCAATCCGTCCGCTCCGGCACGCCATCGGAGCAGCCAACCCTCTGGACCCTGGGCCTCAAACCCGTCGGCAGCGACCAGAACCGGGGCTGAAACCGATTGAACCACACCCCGTCGTTTATCGCGCCTTCGGCGGCCGGAAGAACGTGACACTACACAATCTCGATTGCTGAACTGCTTCAAAGTCTTTGTCGCACGTAACGACTTCGCCGCCAAGCCTATTCGCCAGGGTAATTGCAAAACTGTCCGGCGGAGACATACGTCCGCGTGCCTTGTATTTAGCTGCCTCGGTCATCTGGCTACGCTTCTTCTCGTCGCAAGTCTTCGTGCTTCTCGTGCAAATACTCATCGGTTGTCGGGATCAGACCAGCATACTTACCGCGCAGCGCGCGCGGGACTCGCGCTTGGGATCGCGCATGGCAGCCGCGTGCGCCGCAAGATAGTTGAATCGCGTGAGCGGTTCATCTACCCTGGGCGGTTCGAGGCTCTGCTGCTCTTCCGCGTACTGTTGCTGGGAGTCTCCCTTGATGGCTTTTCTCCTATCCCAGCACTTCCGTGATCGCATCGCCGATGATGCCGACGAGGCGGTTCGTTTCATCGGCGGTGAGGATAAGCGGGGGCGAGATGGCGATGCCGGTATCCGAGCAACGGGCGATCAGCCCTCGCTTGCGCGTCGCCGCCTGTATCTTGTTGCCGACATCGGCAGACGCGTCGAAACGCGCCTTCGTTCCCTTATCCGCAACCAGTTCGACAATCGCCATCATCCCCTTGCCGCGCGCTTCGCCGACGTTCGGGTGATGTTGCAGCTCGCGCAGGCCGCCGAGCAGTTGCTTGCCGCGCGCCGCTGCCGCCGCCGGTAGGTCTTCGTCCTCGATGATCGCGAGGTTGCGCAGGGCGACGAAGCAGGCGACCGGATGGCCGGAGTAGGTGAAGCCGTGCATGAAGAGCTGGTCCGGCCCGATCATCCGCTCGTAGATTTCGTCCGAAACGCCGACCGCGCCGAGCGGCACGTAACCGGAGGTGATCCCCTTCGCCATCGCCACGATGTCCGGCTGGACGCCGTATTGCTGGACGCCGAACATCGTGCCGGTGCGCCCGAAGCCGTTAATCACTTCGTCGGCGATGAAGAGGATATCGTGCTTCTTGAGGACCGCCGCGATGGCGGGCCAGTAGGAATCAGGCGGCACGACGACCCCACCCGCGCCCTGCACCGGCTCGCCGATGAAGGCGGCGATCGTCTCCGCCCCCTCGCGTTCAATCGTCTCTTCGAGTTCATTGACGAGCGACTGGACGAACTCGGCCTCGGACATGCCCGCCCCATTGCGGTAGGCGTACGGCGCGGAGACGTGAAGGAAGCCCGGCGCGCGGGGGCCGAAATGCTGCCAGTAGCCGGGGATGCCGGTGGCGGCGAGCGTGCCCATCGCGATGCCGTGATACCCCAACTGCCGCGAGATAATCTTCATCTTGTCCGGCTGGCCGCCGATGGACCAGTAATACCGGGCGATCTTGAAGGCGGTCTCGTTCGATTCCGCGCCGCCGGAGGTGAACTGGAAGTGGTTGATCGGGCCGGGATACATCGCCGCCAGTTTGGTGGCGAGCTCGATCACCGGCGGGGTCGCGAGGCCGAAGAAGGTCGGCTGGAAGGCGAGGCGGGCCATCTGTTCGCGGGACGCCTCCGCCAATTCCTCGCGGCCATGCCCGACATTGACATTCCACAGGCCCGCGAAACCGTCAATGTACTCCTTGCCCTCGGAATCCCAGAGCGTCGAGCCTTTGCCTTCTGTGAAGATCAGCGGCCCTTCCTGCGCGTGCCGGTGCAGGTTCGTGACTGGATGGAGCATGTGCGCGAGGTCTTGCTCGATCAGCGCCGTCGTTTCCCATGTCGCAACCATCTGCATTCCCCTCCGTGTAATCGTCCGATATGACAATGCCGTGTGGGGAAGTGTAGCAGATTGCCGAGGGCTGACCTAGACTGCCCGGCCGGTTATGCCGCGCCCTTCACGTCGCGCCGGTTGAAGATAATGATGCTGACGATGAGGAAGATGATCGCGTACGCCGCGAGCAAGATTGCCGCGACGAGAGGCGAGAAAAGCTCCTTGTTGAATGGCTGCGAGCGGTCGAGGCCATAGGAGATGGCGCGCTGATTCGGCGTGAGAAAGAAGTTCACCGCCTTTGCCCACCCGCCGCCGAAGCCCGTCAGGATACTCGTAATCGTGCCCTCCAGCACCGTGTAGCCGAGCACGACCGCGACCCCGGCGACCACCTGCCGCGCGAGCAGGGTGATGAAGAGCGCGAGGGCGAATCGTGTCACCGTGCTGAGCAGCTCCGCGCCGATGCCCTGCCAGAACTCCTGACCGAACGCGCCGCTCCATTGCACCGTCTTGCCATCCACTACCGTCAGCAGGAGGCTGAGGCCGATGCCGAACAGGATGATGATGGCGAGGCCGATCATCCCGGCGAGGAAGACGGCAATCGCTTTCGCGAGAATGTATGGGACGCGCCTGAGGCCCATCGCCAGTTGCGTGCGGATCGTCCCGTACTGAAACTCATTGCCGACGACGACCGCGATCGCGATGACCACGAGAATACCCCAGAACGCAGTCGCCGCGCTGACGGCGGTATGCACGCCCTGCGGGAGATAGGTGCGGTTGAGGGTGTCCCGCACCCTCGTGGCATTGCTGCTGTGGTGGCCGAGTTGATAATTGACTGTGAAGGTTATCGTCGTGACGGCGGCCATGATGCCGAGCATCCACCAGGTCATTGGCCGCTTGCGCAACTTGAAAAATTCGGCGGCGATCATGCTTCCCATCGTGATAGTGCTCCTTCTCTCTGACACGGCAGGAGTTATGAGCGGCCTGCGGGTATCCCCTGCTGAGTCGTGTCCGCGCCGACCAGTTCGAGGTAAATGGATTCGAGGCTCGTTTCGATCGGTTGCAGCCGGTTGAGCCGCAGCCCGGCGCCGATCAACGTGGTCGCGACATCGGCGGCGCACTCGCCGGTACAGGTGATCTGCACGCCGCGCCCCTCCGGGCGTACCTCGGTGATGTATGCTGTCTGACGCAGCACCTCGATCGCACGCGGGATGTCATCTACTTCGAGGTAGTGGGTGTTGTCCGTGCGGAGCAAGTCCTCCGTAGTGCCCTGCTTGACAATCACGCCGCGATTGATGAAGGCGACGCGCGTGCAGACCTGCTGCACCTCCGCTAAGAGATGGGAGCAGAGGAAAATCGTCTTCGCCTGCGACGCCAGATGGAGAATGAGATTGCGAACCTCGACCATTCCTTCCGGGTCGAGGCCATTCGTTGGCTCGTCGAGCATCAGCAGTTCAGGATCGTTGAGGAGCGCCGCGCCGATCGCCAGCCGTTGCTTCATGCCGAGCGAGTAGGCGCTGTATTTCCGGTCCGCCCGATCACTGAGGAAGATCTGATCGAGCACCTCGCCTACCCGCGCCTCCGGCACGCCCCGGAGCCGTGCGACGACGCCCAGATTGTCTCGCCCCGACAGGAAGGGATAGAAGGCGGGCGATTCGATGATGCTGCCAACACGGTTGAGCGCGCGATACCGGCCCTCGCGTGTCGTCTGTCCGAACAGTTCGACCGTACCCGCCGTTGGCTCGATCAGGCTGAGGATCATCGCGACGGTCGTCGTCTTGCCGGAGCCATTCGGCCCGAGGAAGCCGAAGACATCCCCTGGCCGCACCATGATTGAGACATCCTGCACGGCGGTCACGCGGCCGTATTGCTTTCGCAAGCCGTGCGTCCGCAACACCGCCGGGGCCGTGTCGTGATCGTCAGCGACCTGCGCCATGACGGGCGGGGCGGGCTGAGCGGTTGGGGTTGGTTGCTCCATCGCATCCTCCTGAAAGGGCCGAGGGCGAAGGACGAGGTGGGACCGGTACCTTCCTGGCTCTTCGTCCTTCGTCCTTACTTTGGCATACTCTTCAGCGCGGTGTATGACGGGCGGGGGGACCAGTCGCCTTTCAGGACGCCCCACGGGTATTTCTCATCGCTCGGTTGGGTAATGGTGGCGAAGTTGAGGTTCCAGACGAACATTACGCCCATCCAGGGGTACGACTTACCGAGTTCGATGGCGCGTACGAGATATTGCGCCTGCTGTGCCTCAGAGACGAATGCGCCATATTCGTATCCTTTCGCCTGGTTCGCGGTTGTCCAGCCGAATTCGGTCAGCCACATCTTCGTCTGACCTTCGCCCGCATCCTCCATCACCTTGCGCAAATCGAGGATGCGCTTGAAGTAGAAGGAGTTGTCATTCGCGAAGTCCGGCTTGCCGTCGCCATTCACATCACACCCCTGCGGGTTGGCGGGGAAGGATGCGTCCGGCGCGTTGCAGTTGGAACCGGGGTGCGCGCCGAGTACATCGTAGTACTGCTTGACTTCGCCGCCATTGAGGGCGTAGATCTGGCGGAGGTATTCGACATCATTGAGGGCGATGGATGGATCATTGACGCCGGTCGGCGTCAGTCCCCCGAAGACGACGACCGCCGTGGGATCGGTCTTCTTCACTGCCTGGAACCCCGCCTTCAATATGGGCAGGTAGGCCGCGACATTCACCTTGCCGCCCGTCTCGACGGCGTAGTTCTCCTCATTCCAGATCTCGTATGCCTGCACTTTCCCCTTGTACCGTTGCGTGAGGAAGGACATGAAGTCCGTGAAGTCCTGCGTCTTCGTCGGCAGGCCGCCCTGCGCACCGACCCAATCGGGCGACTTGACGACGCTGAGGAGGATTTTCAGCCCCTTCGCATTCGCGCCGCTCACGAACTGATCGAGCTGCGCCGTCGTGTCGGTGCCGTAGTTGCCTTTCTGCGGCTCCATTGCGGCCCACTGCACCTGCTGGCGCATCCAGTTGAAGCCGGCCCCCTGCACATTTGCATAGACCTTGTCGCGGAATGCGGGATCGCTGCTCAGGCCCCAGACATTGAACCCGTAGCCACCGCCGTTGTCGCCGATGTGGAGTTGTGTGAGATCACCATTTGCGGCGGCGGGCGCGGTCGCCGCGGGGGACGCCGCGGTGGAAGGGGCGGGCGCGGTGCTGGCGGCGGTCGTCGAGGCCACGGCGGCCGTCGGCACGGTCGTTGGCGCATTGGCCGATGCGGCGCGTGTGGGCGCCTGCGATGCGGCGGGCGGTGCGGCCGTCGGTGTCGGCGCAGGCGTTATGGTCAGCTTGCCGCCGCCACAGCCGACCAGGAGCAGCGTGAACAAGAGTATCAACCAGCGTCGCATCAGTCCCGTATCCTCTCACTATATCAACCCGCCGTACCCGGCCCACCCTACACTGCGGCGATGCGGTGTGGCAAGTGGGGCGAAGGGTTCTTCTCCCCTGTATCCGCATTTTCACCCCCGCTCCTTTGCCCCACGGCAACGGAGCGGGGAGTTGAGGTTCAGTGCCCCGCAAGGTCGTCGGCGGAGGCATGGACGCTCCAGAAGGCGAGCGCGGTCAGGAGCAGGCTGAAGACAATCAGGCCGTTGAAGCCCGCAATGTCCGCGAAGATGCCGCCAACCCAGGTGCCGAGCAACTGACCGCCGCCAAGCAGGAGCGAGTAGAGCCCCATCACCGCGCCGCGCTCCCCCGGCATCTCCTCCGAGAGCGTGGCGAGATGGGTTAGTGCGGCGGGCGCGAAGCCACTGGCGACAATCACGAACAGGGCGATCAGGGGCATGATGATCCAGAGCGCATGATGCGCGTGCGGCGAGAGGGTCTGCGGATTTTCACCCAGACGGTTGGTGATCGCGAGCAGGACGGCGATGGCGAGGAAACCCCCTAGCGCGATGCGCATCGCCATTGGGCGGCGCATCCGGGGGAGGACGAATGTCCAGAGCACCATGCCAACGATCAGCATCGCGCCAAAGGTGCCGAGCAGGACGGCGATCGTGCCCTGATCGAAACCGCCAACGAGCAACTGGTGCGGGAAGCGCAGATCGGCATCCTGCTGTGTTGGTTCTAGCGTCTTCGCCGCCGCCGTGGGCAGACTGAGCAGGAACTGGATCAGGCCGAGCAACGCGGCGAGCAGCGCATTGACCGCGAGCCACGCCGGTACGAACGCCAGCAACCGGGAGCGGTGCAGCAGCATCCGATAGACGCCGAGCGCGGCCCGCCCAAGCCGTTCCGGCGGGGGCTGAGAGGTGTCGGCGGCGGAGGGGACACGGCTCTCGACGACGGTCGCGGAGAGAATGACGACCGTCAGCATATAGATTGCGAGGACGCCGAAGAAGCCATGTACATCGGCGAGGCCATACAGCACATTGCCGACCGGGATGCCGATCACCACGCCGAGGACGGTCGTCACCTCGAAGGCAGTCATCACCCGGACGCGGCGCTCGTCATTGCCGCCGGAGACATCGGTGAGAAAGCCGAGACCGGCGGGCGCCGCGCAGGCCGCCGAAACGCCCTCCAACAGCCGCCCCCCGGCGAAAACGAGGAGAAGAGCGACGCGCACCACCCCCGTCACTTGCGTGCCGGTCACGGGGAGCAGCGTGACGAGCGCGAAGATGCCGGACGCCGCCGCGCCACAGATTGGGCTGAAGATGAGAAAGGGGCGGCGACCGTAGCGGTCCGAGAGGTTGCCGAAGATCGGCGCGAGGCCGAGTTCGCTGATGAAGAAGACGGTGACGATCACCGAGGCAATCGTCGCGGAGCCGGTGACTTTCTGAGCGAGATAGGTGGAGAGGATGCCATACGAGGCGCGCGCCGCGATGCGAATAATAAAATAGGAGCCGATGGCCCCAACGATACTGCGGAGTGGATGGCGCTGGCTGACCGGCTGCGGTGCGGGTGAATCCGGCTGTTTCAATTGCTCGACCGTTGACGCCACACATCGCTCCTTCACCGGACAGGATACCGCACCCCGCGCATTGCTGCCATCTTTCGCGGAACCTCACCCCCCAGCCCCCTTTCCGCCTGACGGAGAGGGGGAGCACCTTCCTGAAGATTGCGATGTTCGGGAAACGTCCCGCTATCGTGGCAAGTTACCCCTCTCCGCTTGACGGAGAGGGGCAGGGGGTGAGGGGTCCCGCCCGTGCTACTGCGATACCTTTTCGTAGCGGAAATTGGTGAAGATCGCCGTGGCGTCTGGCTCGACACTCGTCTTCGCCACATTTGCCGCGAACGAGAGCGCGCTGAATCCCGCGACCTCCGCCGGGACGGCCTGGTCCAGATAGACAGGCTGATCGTTGACGAAGCAACTGAATTTCCCCTGACGTACCTCGATACGCAAGAGATTGACGACGTCTATCCCCGGTTTAATGGCGGGGTGCTGCGCCAGATCAATCAGTTTCCGATCATGGCCCACTCCGCCCGGCAATTGTTGCGCCACCGAGAACCGCTGGTCGGCACGAACGAGGAAGGTGAGGTATTGATAATCGGTGGTATTCGAGACGTAGTTGTACAGGAAGACGAATCCACCGGACGCACCCGCCGCATCGCCCTGAAGGCGCATCGCCACTTCCGCGAGAAATTGCGTCCCCAGTACTCCTTGCGGCGGGACCCAATCCCCCCACGAAAACAGGCCGGAACCGTCCGGCTTTTTTGAGACACGGACGGTATAGGCGCCATTCTCAAGCGTGCGCGTGGATTGATTGGGAATCTTGTCCATTTGCCACTGTTCGGGATGGCTCAGCGCATCCGTGATCGCCTGAGCGGAGAACTTCGCCACAACGGGCGTGCTCGTTGGGCCGGGGGTGCTGGTCGGGCGTGGGATCGCGGTGGGCGTGCCGGGGGGGACGGTCGCCGTCGCTGTGTCGGGCGTTGCGGTCGTCGCGTCCGATCCCAAGGGGGATCCCGCGGCGACGTCCGGCGATTGCGGCGTCCCACCCCCTGTTCCCGTTGCGTCACGCCCGAAGAGGAGATAGCCACCGCCCGCCGCACCGGCGACGACTACGCCGCCAAGCGCGAGCAGCGCGCTTCGCCGGTTCATCCGCTGCGGTGGCGGGAGGGCGGCGGGGGGCGATGGTTGCGAACCGAGGGGAGGCGTTGCGGCATACGGCGCCGCCGACGTTTGCGCCTCGTAGGGTAGGGAAGGTTGCACGGGTGGCCCGGATCGGAAGCCCGGCGTTGAAAGATCGAGTAGGGTGGAGGGCGACTCCGGCTGATATGACTGTGTGTTCAGGCCCGCGTCTGTCTCTGTCGCGGTGGCTATCGCCTGAACGGCGGCGAGCACGCGCGCCATGTCCGGATACCGATCTTCCGGGTCGTCCGCTACCAGTCGCTCGATGAGCGCCACGACCGGCCGGGGGAAGGGAGCAAGGAGCGCGGCGATCTCCTGCTTGCCGAGACGCTTGTACACTTTGCCGGTGAGCATTTCGAAGAGGACGAGGCCGAGGCTGTACTGATCGGCGGTCGGGCGCAGATAGCCGGTCGTCGCCGCCTGCTCGGGGCTCATATAGAGCGGTGTGCCGGGGTGGCTGACGGTGGCCTGCGTCCGAGCGGAAACATCGTCAATCTGGGCGATGCCGAAGTCCCCGACTTGCGCGCGGCCATCGGCGGCAAGAAAGATATTGGCGGGTTTAATATCCCGATGGACGAGGCCGGCATCGTGCGCGGCTTGCAGGCCACGGGCAATGTCCGCCGTCAGTCGGAGGGATTCGGCGAGCGGGAGAGGGCCGGTATCGCGGAGGCGATGATCGAGCGTGCCGCCGGGTACGAACTCAAGGATGAGATAGAGCGTTTCGTCCGGCCCCGAGATGGTGTCGTAGACGGCGACGAGGTTCGGGTGGCTGCCCATGCGCGAGCCGGCGATTGCTTCGCGGCTGAAGCGATCCTCGATAGCGCGCAACTGCGCGGGTTCGAGCGGGGCGAGGGATCGCTTGAGGGTCTTGATCGCGACCGTGCGTTGCAGGCGCGTATCGAAGGCGCGCACAACGCTGCCAAGCCCGCCCGTTCCGAGGGTGCCTTCCACCCGGTAGCGGTCAAAAAGTAGGGCTGAGACACTCGTGTCGTCTGCGCTCATCTGTTCACGATGTTTCCCACGATTCCGATGGAACGCTGCGAGACGCATTCTAGCGGTTACACGCCGAACTCGCAAGCGGATAAAATTGACCGTGGCGCCGTTCGGCCCTAGAATACGTGAACGTATTCCCCGCCTCTGCCGAGACGATGGAGGACCTCATGGACGTTCCTTCCCCCGTAAGTCCTCCTCAGCGAGGCGCTGCTTCCGATCACAAAAGCCCGGCAACATGCCCCTATTGTGGGTACACCGGAGGGCTGGCGCCGCTCTCGGAAGATACCGTCATTGGTCATAACACGTTTATCAGCGTGCGCAGATGCACGAACGACGAGTGCCGGGGCGTCGTCTTTTACTATCGAGGAAGGGAAGGGAACGTCAAGACCCTTCCCTATCGCAGCATAGACGGCAGCAAGGCCGATATTCCCTCCGGCGTGCGCAATGCGCTTGAGGAGGCGACGATTTGCCACTTCAGTGGATGCTACGTCGCCGCGGCGCTCATGGTCCGGCGGGCGCTCGTGGACCTTTGTGACAACGCGGGCGTTGCCGACGGTGACCTTTCCCATCGCCTTGAGTTGCTGGGAAAGACCCTCGTCATACCGCCTGAACTCCTGGCAGGGTTGCGCGAACTCCCGATGTTGGCGGATACGGCGGCCTCCAGTGAGTCGGCAATCTATCGCGCGGTGAGCCGTGAAGAGGTTCAACTGGGGATAGACTGCGCGCAAGCACTCCTCAAGGCCCTCTACGAATATAAATCCCTCGTGGGTAGGCTGGAAGCGTTGAAGGACCAGCGCATCACGCCGTAGCGATGCCGCGATACCCCGAACGAGATAGATGCGCTTGCCGTCGCTCACCTCCCTCATCCCACCGGATTGGCATAAATGTGCAATGAGTACAACATCGGCGCAAAGAACGTCTCAAGGTTGCCGCCGGGGCAACTGCACGTCGTCTTGCTGTAATCCTTGCGATCGCTGGCGCCATCGAAGTACCACGGATAGCCATTATTGAGGCCCGAGCCAACCAGCCAGACGCTCAGCTGCCCCGGTTGCCCCAGATCGCAGGATTCGACCAGATCATCGAAGATCACTCCCCCGGAGAGCGTAACCTGTTCCGTCACTTCGACCCCGGAGTGGAGACAGGATTGCGCCAGCACCTTGGCCTGCCCGTCCCGCAGGGTGTCAATGGAGGTCGTGGTGCGGGTAAGGCTGACGAAAATCGAGAGGAACGGCGCGCCGGAAGGATCCTTGAACTCGACTGATCCATCCTTTGCCAGACCCGATTCATCCACGGTCCAGTTGGGTGGATAGTAGAGAGCGAAGGGCGCTCGCGGTGGGCCGGTGTACGTCTTCCAGCCGAGCGGCCGGCTGCCGAGCGGGACGGCTGCTGCCGCCGCGCTTGTCGGTGTCGCGGTCGGTCGCGTCGGCGTGCTGGATGGCAGGGGTGTGGCAGTCGCGGTTGGCGCGCTCGTCGCGGTCGCGGGGGCTGGGGTCGCGGTCGCGACTGCCGTCGGTGTTGACAGAGGCGCGGTGGCTGTTGGCGCGGCGATTGCCGTCGGTATGGGGGTCGCTGTCGGGGTCGGTCTTGGCCATACCTGGGTCGCCAGGAAGGCCGCGAGCACGACGACGGCAACGCCGGTCACGCCGAAAACCGGGCCACGCCAGCGTCTGAGGGGCTGCGGGGGCCGTGGCGGTGGCTGGGGAGGCGGGAGCGGCGGTGGGAGCGCGGGGATCATCGTCAGGCTTTCGAGGTCGCGCACCAATTCACGCGCGCTCGGATATCGCCATTCCGCGCGCGGTTGCAGTAGCCGCTCCACGATGCTCACCAGTTGTGGCGGCAGATCGGGCCGCATGACCGGCAACGGCTGCCCGACATCGCCGTATCGCCGGCCGACGAGCATCTCATACAGCACCAACCCCAGGCTGTAGAGATCGCTGCGCCCATCCACCGGGCCGGATCCTGTCGCCTGCTCGGGGCTCATGTATGCCGGCGCGCCGGGGTGCGCCACCCCGATGGGCCGCGTCTGCGTCTCACTTGGAATCAGCGCCACGCCGAAGTCGGCGAGTTTCGCCGTACCTCGCTTGCTCATCATGATGTTCGCGGGCTTGAAGTCCCGGTGGACGATCCCTCGCTCGTCAATCGCCTCGAGCGCTCGTGCCAGGTCAGTGGCGATTGCTATCGCTCGCTCGGTAGGCAGGACACCGACCTGAATAAGCAGGTCGCGCAGACTGAGACCGTCAATGTATTCCATCACCAGGTACTGGTTGCCCGCGGAATCCTGGTGCATCTCGTACACGGTTACGACATTCGGGTGATGGAGTGCGAACACGGCCCTGGCCTCACGCTCGAAGCGCTCGACGTATCGCGCGTAGACCGTGGGGTCGGTCATGTGCCGGGTGGCGAGGAGTTCCTTGATGGCAACGTTATTTCTCAGCCGGGTGTCGAAGGCGAGATAGACGCGGCCAAACGCACCCTCGCCGATAACGCGCTCGACGCGGTAGCGGCCATCAACAATCAGGCGGGGGACGGCGTCGTCGCGCGTCGGAAGCTCGGTCTCGTTCGGGTCATATGATGGGCCACCCGGTGGTGGCGATCCATGCATCGCGTACCCCCTTTGTGTGGATGCGGACCACGCCGACGATGCAGCGCGCATGCGGCAGGCAGCGCGATACGCGGCGATGCGCGGCGATGCGCGAGCGACCATCGGTCGTCGTGTGGCTATTCTTCTTAACGCGCGCATCGTCGGAAAAGTAACGCCGCTCGCAGTCGAATGGTTCCCGCATCGCCGCACATTGTGGCGCGGCGTGAGAGTCCTTCGTCAGGCTTGTGCTTCTCACGGAACCGTTTTATTCTAACTTACGTCTTCAATATATTGTGCGGGAATACGCTGGGTCAGGGGGCGGCGGTGCTGAAGGTGGGCGTTTCAGAAATCACGGTCTTTCTTGGTCGCGAGGCCATCCAGCAGATTGTGCTCGATGCCCCCGTGACGACGGTCGGGCGCAATGAGGAGAACGATCTTGTCCTGCGGGATGCGAAGGTCTCTCGCCATCATCTGCGCTTTGTCCGCCAGCCGGACGGGACGTATGTCGCCGAGGATAGCGACAGCGCGAATGGGACGTGGATCGGCGATTATCGCATCGCACGTATCGCGCTCAGCGATGGAATGACCTTGCGCGTCGGCCCCTTCAATCTGATTGCGCGGGAAGCCCCGGGGGGGCACGGCGAGGAGACGATCCTGCCCAATGCGCGAGGCGCGGCACGCAGCGACGAGACGATTGTGCTCGGGTCTCGCGTCCCGGCGTCCTCCGCGTCTCCCGGCACGTCGGATTGGCTGCTCATTGTGAACGATGGGCATAATGAGCGGCGCGTCCCGCTGACGGGTGAGACCTTCACGATTGGCCGGAGTGCGGGATGCGATCTTGTCCTACATGACCCCAACATCTCGCTCCGGCACGCGCATATCGAGCGACATGGTTCGACGCTGACGGTGGTTGATGACCGGAGCACGAACGGGACATTCCTCAACGGCGATCGCATCACGAGCGCCGCGCTTCTCCCGGGTGGGGTTCTCACCGTCGGGGATACCAGCCTCGCGCTCGCTTCCTCTGGATCGGCGTTCGCGGAGGCCAATAAGAGTACCGGCGGCATTCCCATCGAATTGCGGACGCGCGTGGCGGACGTGCCGCCCGTTGTGCCGGTCGCCATCACCAATCTGCAACTCGAAAAGGATGTCGTCACCATCGGGCGCGATGCCGATAACGATATACCGCTCGCCAACCCGCAAGTGTCGCGGCATCACGCCCGGTTGCGGCGCAACGGCACGGCGCATGTGATCGAGGACCTCGGCAGCACGAACGGCACGTTCATCAACGGGGAACGGGTCACGAGTAAGCAACTGGCGGTCGGCGATCAAATCCAGATCAGCGTCTTCGTCATCACCTACAATGGCGCCACCCTGCAGCAGGTCAACACCGAGGGAAATATCCGTCTCGATGCCCTCCACTTGAACAAGTGGGTCTCGGAGACGAAGAATCTCCTACAGGACATCTCCTTCTCCGTCTACCCGCGTGAGTTTGTCGCCCTCGTCGGCGTCTCCGGCGCCGGTAAGTCCACCTTGATGGACGCCCTTAATGGGCAACGCCCGGCAGCGGGTACGCTGCTCATCAATGGGGACAACCTCTACGCCAATTACGACGCCTACCGCACAACGATTGGCTACGTCCCGCAGGACGACATTATTCACCGCGAACTGAGCGTCTTCAATGCCCTCGACTACGCCGCCCGGCTGCGTCTGCCGCCTGACACGACAAAGGAGGAGCGGCACGCGCGGATCGAGGCGGTACTGAAGGAGTTGGGGCTGACCGAGCGGCGGGACTTGCCGATCAGCCGCCTCTCCGGCGGGCAACGCAAGCGTGTCTCGATGGGCGTGGAGCTGCTCACCAAGCCGAGCCTCTTCTTCCTCGACGAGCCGACCTCCGGCCTCGACCCGGGCATCGAAACGACGATGATGCATTTGCTGCGCCAGGTGGCGGATCAGGGTCGCACGATCATCCTGATTACGCACGCGACGAAGAACGTGGCGCTATGCGACCTGGTGATCTTCCTGGCGAAGGGAGGCTATCTCGCCTATTACGGCCCGCCCGATGAGGCGACAGCGTTCTTCGGTGTGCAGTCGTTCGAAGATATTTATCCGCTGCTCGAGGGGGGAGAGACGACGACGGTCACACCGGAAGAATGGGCGAAACGGTACCTGACATCCCCGCAGCACCGGATCTATGTCGAAGAACGGCTCGCCCAGTACGCCGACGCGAAGGCCCCCGCGCAGGCGGGCGCGCCGACGAGCAAGGCGTCGCGGCGGACGCCACCCGGCGAACGGGTCCAGCATCCGTCGGCGTTCCGGCAGTTCGGCGTGCTGGTGCAGCGCAATGCGGAGATCATGCGCAAGAACCGCGCAAGTTTGATTATCGTGATGATGCAGGCGATTCTCGTCTCCGCCTTCCTGGTCATCCTCTTCAGCAATGGTCTCTTCAGTAGCGGCGGTACCTTTAGCGTCAATGTCGATCACGGCGACCCGGTGATCGCGACGACGGTGCTCTTCGTGATGGTAACGAGCGGCATCTTCATCGGCCTCTCCAATGCGAGCAAGGAATTCGTCAAGGAGCGGGCGATCTACCGGCGGGAGCGCGCCGTGAATCTGAAGGTCGCGCCCTATCTCTGGGCGAAGGTCGTTGTCCTGGCGGTACTGGGCGCGATTCAGACGGTAATTATGATCGGTGTCCTCACTGCTGGCAATCTTCTGCCACGCGGTGATCTCGTGGCCACCCTGCCGACGTATGCGCGGCTGGTTGCCATTTACTTCGTCACGATCCTGATCGGCATCATGTTTGGGTTGCTCGTCTCGGCGCTCGTCAACACGGTGGACTCGGCAGTCGGCGCGATTGTCCTGGTGTTCATGCCGCAACTGATGTTTTCCGGTCACTTACTCCCGGTGGAGCATATGCGCACGCTGGCAAAAGGCATCTCCAGCGTCGTCGCGGGGCGGTGGCTTTTCGACGCACTCGGCAATATCGCGGCCCTCTCGGGCCTGTATGATCGCCACCTCGCCACCTGGCAGCAGCGTGCCGCGGACGGAAGCGCTCCGCCGCCGCTCGCCCAGGCGAAGATCGGTCAACTCCAGGTACTTCAGGCAGACTACCACACCGCCTTCACACAGCATGTCTGGCTGCATTGGGGCATTCTCGGCGCTTTCTTCATCGTCACCGCGCTGCTCATTTATATCGTGCTGCGGAGCAAAGATCGCGCGTAGTGGGAACCGATACGAGAGGATCGGCGTTTGTGCTGATAGGAGTGAGCAACGGTTCGCATCGGCACATGCCGCGTCAGCACGAAATCTGATCACGTAGCGGTGCCGATACCATGGGGGATGCCATGATCGCCACTGAAAGAGATTCGAGGACGTCCGTGGATACGCTGGTCGTTCGCGATGGCGCCGCGCTCTCCTATCGCTGTTTCCCGGCGCCGCCCGACCGCGAGCGCGGCAGAATTATCTATCTGCACGGCATCCAGAGCCACGGAGGGTGGTACGTCGAGGCCGCCGCCGAACTGGCGCGGCACGGGTACACCGTCTACTTGCCTGACCGGCGGGGTTCGGGGCTGAACACCGGGCCGCGCGGCTTTTTCGGTAGCCGGGAGCAGTTGCTGGAAGACCTGCGCGGCTTCATCGCCTTGAGCGAGCGGGAACATCCGGGAACGCCGCTCTTTCTCCTTGGCAACTGCTGGGGGGCGAAACCGGCGGTCGCGTTCGCCCTCGAGGAGCGGGACGCCCTCGCGGGGATGCTCCTCCTCTGCCCCGGCATCATCACCCGGCCGGATCTGTCACGCGCGGAGAAACTGCGCGTCGTGCGGGACCGGATCATCGCGCCTCACCGCCGCACGCGCGTGCCGCTGACCAATGAGATGTATACCGAGAACCCGCCCTATCTCGACTTCATTCGCAATGACCCGCTCGCCATGCGGGAAGCAAGCGCCCAATTTCTCATAGACGCGTTCCTCTGGGATCGCGCGCTGCCGCGGCGGCACGATCTGCGCGTCCCGCTCCTCGTCATGCAGGCGGGGCGCGATCCGATCGTGGATATTCCGGCGACGCGGCGCTGGTTCGACCGCCTGGAATCGCCCGATAAGAGCTACCGGGAGTACCCGGAGTCTGGCCATACTCTCGATTTCGAAGACGACCGGCAGCAGGTCTGGGACAGCATCGTCGCCTGGCTGGACGATCATGCCCCGGCAGCGATGCAGAATGGCGGTTGCGCGGCAGGCACCCGCACGACGACCGTTGCGCGGGTCGAGGTTCTCACCGCCGAACTCCCTTTCCGCTTTGCCTTCGGTCACGCACTCGCCAAGCGCCGCGCCTCGACGAATGTCTTCGTGAAACTGACGCTGAGCGATGGCAGTGCAGGTTTCGGTGAAGGCGTGCCGCGCGAGTACGTGACCGGCGAGACGGTTGAAAGCGCCGTTGCCACGCTCTGCGAGCAGTACGTACCGGCGCTCCTCGGGCGCACGATCGCCGGGCCGGACGCGGTGCCGGCGCTTCTCGATGCGATCACCGATCGGGCCGCACCGGCGGATGGGCGCGTCGTGGATGGCGCTGCGCGCTGCGCGCTGGAACTCGCTCTCCTGGACGCCGTCGGGCGGTCATATGGTCTGCCGGTCGCGCATTGGCTGGGGGTGCCGCAGGCGCCGGTCGTCCGCTATAGCGCGGTCATTCCGTTCTCCTCGCAGCGGCTTCTGGCGATCGTGGCGGTTCTCTGCCGCCTGGTCGGCATCCGGCATGTGAAGATCAAAGTTGGCGGCGACCGGCGCCACGATCTCCGTGCGCTCCGGCTCCTGCGCCGCATCCTTGGGCCACGCGCCGATCTGCGCGTTGACGCGAACTGCGCGTGGGACGCCGACGCGGCACTTGCGGCCATCGGGCAGATGCGGCGCTACGGGATCAGCGGTGTCGAGCAGCCACTGCCCGCCGAGGACCTCGATGGGTTGCGCCGCGTGACGGCGGCAACGACGGAGGCGATTATCGTGGACGAGTCGTTGCGGACGCCGGAGGAAGCGGCGGACCTGGTGGCGCGCCATGCCTGCGACGCCTTCAATATCCGGGTCTCGAAGTGCGGTGGGTTACTGCAATCCACCCGCATCGCCCGGATCGCCGCCGACGCGGGACTGATCTGCATTGTCGGCGCGCAGGTCGGCGAGAGCGCGATTCTCTCGGCGGCGGGGCGGCACCTCGCCGCGCACATCGGCGCCCGATACGTCGAAGGATCGGCGGGCCGGTTACTGCTGAAGGGGGATATTTCGGCGGCGCGCGTCCTGCCGGGTTGGGGCGGTCGGGCGCGCCCCGCTCGCGGTGTGGGCCTCGGCGTCACCATTGACGAGGGGGCGCTCCGTTCCCATGAGCGGACCAGCCGGGTCTTCGAGACGGTTACTCAGACGGAAGGTGCATCATGAGCGTGATGAATGCCAGTGTCCTCCAGAGCGCGATGCGCCTCTGGCTCAAGGTGAGCAATGCCGATCACTTCGAGAAAGCGACATGGCAGCCAGCAGAAGTCCAGGAGCGGAAATTGCTGGAGGTCATTCGCCGCAATCGGGAGACCGAGTACGGGCGCGAGCACGACTTTGCCCATGTGCGGTCAGTGGCCGATTTCCAGCGCGCCGTGCCGCGCAACACGTACGAAACGCTCATGCCGTCCATCACCCGGATGACACACGGCGAGCAGAATATTCTGACGGCTGACGCGCCGCTCATGTTTGCGACGACGAGCGGCACGACCGGCCGTGCGAAATACATCCCGGTCACGCCCAGTTACCTGCATGAGTACAGCCATGCCATCCATGTCCACACCTACCGCGTCCTCGCCGATCACCCGGATATTCTCGGCGGCAAGACCTTGACGTCCGTTAGCAGCGACCGGGAAGGCGTGACGGAAGGCGGCATCCCCTACGGCGCGATCTCGGGCTACCTGAACCGCACACAGCCCGGCTCGATCCGAAAATTCTATTCCCTCCCCCAGGAAATCGGCATGATTAAGGACATTGACCGCAAGTACTATCTCACCTTGCGGCATGGCCTGGCGGACGATATCCGCTATCTTGTGACGCCGAACCCTTCCAGCCTGCTCCTGCTGGCCGCGAAGATGAATCTCTATGCCGACGAATTAATTCACGATATCCGGACCGGCACCGTCAACGCGAACTTCCTGCCGGAGGACGCTCCCGCCTCATTGATCGCCTCCTTGCGCGCCGACCCGGCGCGCGCGGCGGAACTGGCGGCCATCGTGCGCCGGACGGGGCAGCTGCTGCCGGTGGACGCCTGGCCGAATTTGCGCGTCATCAGTTGCTGGAAGGGCGGCACGATGCCGCTCTATCTGGCGAAGTTGCCGGACTACTACGGGAACTGCCATGTGCGCGACTTCGGCTATATGGCGAGTGAGGGGCGTGGCTCGACGCCGCTCGTCAATGCGGGCGCCGGCGGCGTGCTCAGCATCACCAGCCACTTCTTGGAATTCCTGCCCGAGGAGCAGCGCGACGACCCGGACGCGCCGCTCCTCACCTGCGAGCAACTGCAGCCGGACCATCAGTACTACGTCTTCCTCACCACCTCCGCTGGCCTCTATCGCTACGACATCAACGATGTCGTGCGGGTCGTGGACTTTTACCACAAGACCCCCGTGATCGAGTTCGTGCGCAAGGGCCAGGGGATCAGTTCGATCACCGGCGAGAAACTGACGGAGTCGCAGGTGACGGCGGCAGTGCTGGCGGTGGTCAAACGGTACGGGTTCAGCATCGAGCACTTCACCGCCTGCGTCGAGTGGGGCGAGCCGCCTCGCTATGCTTTCTATGTCGAAATGGGGGACGGTATGGGGGCCGAGGAGTGCCGCCGCTTCCTGCTCGCCGTGGACCGCGCGCTCTACGAGCAGAACATCGAATATGAGAGCAAACGCGAATCGCAACGCCTCGGGCCACTCGTCCTGAAGCGGGTGGCGCCCGGCTCCTATCAGCGACTCCGCCAGGCGCGTGTCGCTGAGGGCGCGCCGGAGGCGCAGGTGAAGATTCCCCATTTGAGCACGAACATGAAATTCGGCGAACGCATGGATGTCGTCGAGGAGATTCGCATCGAGGCGGAGGATCCGCGATGAGTGCATCAACGGCAATCGAAGATGTCTTCGCCGCCGTGCCGCTCTTCAAGCGGTTGAGCGCGCGGCAACGGTCCCGACTGGCGCGGCATGCCACGACCCGTACCTACCAAGCCGGCGACGTCATCATCCGGGAGGGCGATACCGGTATGACGCTCTACGTAATCCTGACCGGCGCGGCGCGGGTCACACGACGAAGCGCTGAGGGGCACACCGTATCGCTCCATGAGATGGGACCGGCCGGCTTCTTCGGGGAGATGGGGTTGCTTGACGACGTCGTGCGTTCGGCGACGATCACCGCGTCCGCACCGGTGGAGTGCGCCTTGCTCGGGCGATGGGACTTCCAGCGCGAGTTGCGCGACGATCCCGCGATTGCCCTGGCGCTGCTCCCGATCCTCACGGAACGGATCCGCGACCTCGAAGCCCGTCTGTCGAAGGCAGGCCCGCCGACGCCCTGAGGGAACCGAAAACGTCAGGCCCACGTTGTTGTGATAACGGCTCGATTCCACTCGGTAGAATGGATAGGGGTAAGCGCCATGGAGCAAAAGACGCGCGTCGTTATCACGGGACTCGGGGCGGTCTCGCCCTTCGGCATTGGCACCTCCCGCTTCTGGCAGCATCTCTGCGCCGGGGAATCGGGCGTCGGTCGGATCACGACGCTCGATGCGCGCGATTTTGTCTCGCCCATTGCCGGTGAGGTGCGCGATTACGATCCGGTGGCCTTCATGGAACCGAAGGCGGCGCGGCGCATGGATCGCTTCGCGCAGTTCGCAGTCACGGCTGCGGACGAAGCAATCGCCGATGCGCGGCTCGACCTCGCGACGGAAGATCGCGAGCGGGTCGGCGTCATTCTCAACACGGGCGGCGGGGGGATTCAGACGCTCCTGCACGCATCCTGGAACTATTACGATGGCGGCGCGAAGCGCGTCAGCCCGCTGACGATTCCGATGTCCATCCCGAACATGGCGGCATGTCAGATCTCCATCGCACACGATATTCGCGGGCCGGTGCTGGCGTCAGTCGCGGCATGCGCGGCGGGAGTCCAGGCGATTGTTGACGCCTATCATCTCCTCGCTCGGGGCGAGGTTGATGTCGTGATCGCCGGTGGCTCGGAGGCGCTGATGAGCATCGCGATCATCGCCTTCGGCAATATGGGCGTGCTCTCGCGCCGGAGCGATGACCCAACCCGTGCCAGCCGCCCCTTCGATCGCGACCGCGATGGCTGCGTGCTCGGTGAGGGCTGCGGTGTGCTCATCCTTGAGACCGAGGAACACGCGATGCGGCGCGATGCGGGAGTGTACTGCGAAGTCGCGGGGGGCGCGCTGACGGCGGATGCGCACCATATCAGCGTCCCGCGGCCGGGCGGCGAAGGGGCGGCGTCGGCGATCCGCAAGGCGCTCGCCAGCGCGAAGATCGCGCCAGACGACGTGGATTATATTTGCGCGCACGGCACCAGCACGGAGATGAACGACATCGCGGAGACGATGGCGATCAAATCCGCCCTCGGGGAGGCGGCCTATCATGTGGCGATCAGCTCGCCGAAGAGCATGGTCGGGCATCTCTTCGGCGGCGCGGGCGCGATCTCCTCCATCGTCTGCGCCCTCGCCATTCGCGATAACTGCGTCCCGCCAACGATCAATCTCGACCATCCCGGCGAGGGATGCGACCTCGATTACGTACCAAACGTCGCCCGCCAGATGCCCGTCCATACGGCTATCGCCAACGCCTTTGGCTTCGGCGGCCAGAAC
>JAICJW010000082.1 GCA_025928215.1 Chloroflexia bacterium
CATATGGCAGCCGAACGGCGTGGCCCCCATCACGCGATCACAGCGGAGAAGTAGGTAGTTTTACGGATGTGTAGCCGACAGTTGAGGAATACGCTTTCCTCGAACATTGCATCACACGGCTTCACGACCGGCGGAGCGCCGCGCACACGAAAGAAGATCAGGCTACCATGAATGTTTCGCATACTGGCATTCAAACGAATATCGGTGTATGGGTTTCCATTAACATATTGATTTTATCTTTAGTTCATGCTATGATGCGAGCCTCTAATGATTCATATCTCCGCGCACGCTGTAGGCGCATCGAAGGATTCGATGCTGAATCCCGCCCTTTCGTTCATGTCGGAAGGAGGTAGCCTATCGTGCATTTCCTTGCTGTGGCTCATGATCGAAATCGAGGAAAGGATCGAAAGAATGGCATCGAAAGCAAACGCACGCCCCGCGCCGAACCCCGCGACCACGGAACGCATCGCGCGCGGCGGCGTCAGCACGACACCGCATGCGCCGGCCACACGCGGCACCGAAACGATCTTGCAGCCAACCGGTGCGCTGAATGTGGCCGCGGCGTTCCCCAATTTCGTCTACCACGGCGGCCCGGTTGTCTCCTGCCCCCTCGTCTCAACGAGTTTCTGGGGCGCGCTCTGGCTCGATGATCCGGCGCATCTCGCGCGGGCGGGGCGGCTCAGCCAGTTCCATCAGGATCTCATCCGCAGCAACTTCATGAATGTGATGAGCCAGTATGGCGCGGGCTTCGGCGCGGGCTCCGGCGCGTTCATCCGCGCCTCATTCCTGCACAATGTCCCGAACACGCTCACGGAAGCAATCATCCACAGCACGATCCAGGCATGCATCAATGCGGGCGCGATCGCCGAACCGACGGTGAACAGCGTCTTGATGATCTTCCTGGACGAGAACATGGGCGTGAACGACCCCGGCGCGGGGCTTGTGCTCTGCGAACCGGCGAACGACGACGCGTTCGGTTACCACAGTTTCTTCACCACGACCGCGGGGCATCCGTTCTACTACGCCATCATCCCCGCATTGAACAATGCCTGCCTCACGGAGTCCTGCCCGAGTGATGCGGGGTGCTCGCTGCATCTCTCGGAAACGCAGGAGCAGCGGGTCACGCAGGTCGCCTGCCACGAATTCGGTGAGATGATCACCGACCCGCAACTGAACGCCTGGTACGATTCCAGCAGTGGCGCGGAGAACGGCGACATCTGCAATGGTGAGCCGGACTCGATCACGGTTGGGCCGAATACCTGGAACATCCAGCGGTTCTACAGCAAATATGACGACATCCATAGCAATGGCGCAACCTTCTGCGTCAGCCAGGCAGCAAGCCCGGAACCACGGCTTAGCCCCGGACCGGCGGCGCATCCCGCAGTCGTCGCTCGGGCGAACGAACTGGCGGGATTCGAGCGCATGCTCCCGCTCCCACCTGTCCGTTTCGATGCCAAGACGAACGAGGTTTCCATGGACGAGCAGGCTGTCCACGACTATGCGAAGAAGGTCTTCTACCCACTCCGCCACGAGCACGTCATGGCGGATTTCCCGGCCTTCCTGCATCAGGTCGCCGATATTCTGGCCAAGAAGTAAGCGTATATGCTGGCGGAGCATACCCGGATGCGTGGGCATCCGGGTATGTGCTCACCACACCGAGTCGAGGCAACGCACTTCGTATTGCTGTACGGCATCGTGATAGGCAATCTGGTAGGTGAACACGCCGCCGCGCAGCGTGAAGGTGCCGCGGCGCGGGCCATCACTCGCGGAATAGGAGTACGCGCCGATCGTGAACCCGGTGCCATACCATTCTTCAACGAATAATTCGGCGGCGAGCCGGAGCGATGATGTCGGCGACCCCGGACGAGACCAGAACGGCACCTCCGGGCGGACATCGCGCCGGATGTGCCCGCGTCGGTCGCGGTCATCATTATCCTCATCTAAATGCCTTTGTATTCCCTTGTCATTCATGCCCTGCACCGCTCCTTTTGCCCGTCGTTGAGCAACGCTTTCGCCTCCGTTGGTGAGGCGGTTCATCCCGCTTAACGCGCCACGCCACGTCGTGTGACGCTTTTCTGGTATGCACATATCGTGCAACGGGCGCGCATGGGAGGTTACGTGAGGTTTCGCGACCCTGCGAAGCCGCGTCAGTCAGCCGAAGTTGGCAGCAGGCCCGCCCGTCGCTTCCACTTGTCCGTCCAGCGGTGCAGCGGATCGAGGTCGGTGGATTGGAGGGCGATTCCCGGCTTCCCGATTTTCTGCTCCTGATCGCGGGCGGTCACGTCGCCCGCCCAGGCATAGAATGGCGCCATCCCCCCGAGCGATCCCTGCCCCCGGTGATAGCCGTGCCACCATGCGCGGAGGAAACAGCGGATACATGCCTCTTCGTGCGGTCGCATGGGCGGGCGCACGAATTGCATGAGGACAATGGTGCGTGCGAGATCGGCGCGCGGATCGCCGGGCAGGCCGTTCGGCCAGTCGAGAACGCCGGTGATGCCCATGCCGTCCGTCATCACATTGAGCGGGTGGTAATCGAAATGGCACAGCACCAACGGGCGGCGCGCGACCGCCGTCAACCGATCCCGGAGCGGTGCAGCCACCGGGCCACCCCAATCCAACCATTGATCGGGCATGTATGGCGGCGATTCCGGCAGCGGGATCGCATGCAGCCGCGCCTGCATCCGCCCGAGCATCCCCCCGAACTGCCATACTCGCAGCGGATTTTCCCGCAAGGCAGCGAAGAGCGGTTGCCCTGAACACCACGAAAGCAGCAGCGCGGGGCGCCCATGCCATGCCCCTTCCGCATGCACCGTCGGGACGGGGATACCGCCCGCCTCCGCCGCGCGCATCGTCGCCACTTCGCGCACGCACTTTCGTTCCTCGTGTGGTGCGAAGAGGCGCAACGCGAACCGCCCGCCGGGGCGATCAACACGCCAGATTGCCGTGTCCTGCCCGCCAGAAACGGGGGTTGCCGCCGTCGCATCCATAACGCCGAGCGCCGCGAGGATGGCGAAGGGGTCAAGCGCGCCGTGCGTCATCGCGCAATCGCTCCACTACTGGTCGGCACGCGGCATGATCTCCCGCGCCAGCGGGCCGCGCAGGCGCGCGTCGCCCGACCGCCGCGTGATCCGGCGTGCATCGAGGTATTCCATCACCGCCTGCGCGTACTTGCGGGTCGTACCGACCGCATCGCGAAACTGCGCGAGCGTGACGCTGCCGTGCGCGTCAATCAGGGCGAGCGTTTGCATCACCATCCGGTCGTACGCGTCGTGCGCGAAGACGATCCCCTCCGCGACGCGGACGATACTCCCCTCCTCCACCAGCACCGCCAGCGTCTCCGCGCCGACGCCGAGGGTAGACGGATCGGGTGGCGCGTATGGCTCACCGGCGAGCGCCGCAAGCAAGGCATCGGCGGCGACGCGCTGGGCGGGCGGTAGCGTCACGGTATGCGTCGGCATGCGGAGCACCGGCGCGCCGCCCTCCCCTTCCGCGACGATGGCCCCCTTCTCGTGCAGATGGGCGACGAACGCATCGAAGAGCCGGGGCGCGAGGCCGAGACGCGATTTCGCCTCCTCACGCGGCATGCCGCGTTTCAACGGTTGGGCGGCATGGAAGTTTGCGAGCAGCAGCGTCAGGCGCGCTTCGAGCGCCGCCGCGCCGCCTTCGAGCAGCAGGAAGGTAGTGGGCGACAGCGCATTCGATCCCGGTGCAAGCATCAGCACTTCACCCCTACCGATCAGCGCCATGAGAATCGGTTGCGCGGCCTCCTGTTCCTGACCCATCGCCGCGACGACCTCCCGCATCTCACGCGGCCCGGTGGCGAGCGCCTGCCGGGCGAGGTCTTCTGGCGTGCCGCGCGCCAGGCCTTCCAGGCGTTCGAGGGTGTTGGCATGGAAACGGCGATGGCGGCGCGGCCCGCATTCCACGATGACGCCGCCGCCAATCGTCTCACTCGGCGACGGGCGGCGGAGGATGAAACGGTCACCCCGCACGACCGCGACCGGCTGCGCGAGGCGCAGTTGCACCCAGCCCGCGTCGCCCGCTTCGAGCCGATCCGCATCGAGCAAGGTCGCGCGCCCCTGCACCTCTGACGCCCCGATGAAGAGATCCACCGGGTCGTTCTGGTCCAGCGCCGGCGCGCCCGCCGTCATCCGCAGCCGCACATCGAGCAGATGCGCCGGCACGAGCCAGCCAGGCGTGGTCAGCACATCGCCCCGGCGCACATCCTCCACCGCGACGCCGCTGATATTGACGGCGGCGCGGCTCCCCGGCAGCACGAGCGGTACTTTCGCGCGGTGCGTCTGCACGCCGCGCACCCGGCCCCGGATGCCGCGCGGCAGCAGTTCCACCTCCTGCCCGGCGGCGAGCGTGCCGTCGAGCAGCGTCCCCGTGACGACCGTACCGAAACCGGCGATCGTGAAGGCGCGATCCACCGGCAACCGGGGGCGGCCATGCGGCGCGCGGGGCGGGGTGTCGGCGAGGAGCGCATCGAGCGCGGCCTTCAGCGCATCCACCCCCTGCCCGGTCGTCGCGGCGGTCGTGATGAGCGGCGCGTGCGCGAGTGTCGTCCCAGCGACTGCTTCGCGCGTTGCCTCCGCCGCCAGTTCGAGGAACTCCGCGTCCACGGTGTCCGCTTTTGTCAGCACGATCAGGCCGCGGCTGATGCCGAGCAGATCGAGGATGGCGAGGTGCTCGCGCGTCTGCGGCATCGGCCCCTCATCCGCCGCCACAACGAGCAGGGCGGCATCAAGGCCACCGACCCCCGCGAGCATATTCTTGATGAATCGCTCGTGCCCCGGCACATCTACGATGCTGACTGCCTGCCCGGAGGGGAGCGTCAGCCACGCGAAGCCGAGGTCAATCGTCATCTCGCGCGCTTTTTCCTCCGCCAGCCGGTCGGGATCAATGCCGGTGAGGGCACGTACGAGCGTGCTCTTGCCATGATCCACATGCCCCGCCGTCCCGACGACATAGGCACGCTCCGCAGGCCCGTTGATGTGAGGAGAATCCGCCGCATTCATGCCCGCTATTGTTGCAGAGGAAGCCATTGGAACCGCAGAGACGCGTCCGCTGCGTCTCTGCGGTTCAATCGGTTTCTCGTCTGCCGCCGGGAGGTGGGAGGGCGTCAAGCCAGTCATAGTCGAAATAGCGATGGAGGGCTGGGCGAAGGTCGGTGGCGCTCTGCTGCTGGAAGATGGTCAGGAGATCGCGGCCCGTGAAAATGCCATAGCGATCCTGTGTGTAGAGATCGTGGAGCGCGGCGACGAAACGATCAGATCCCATCAGGTCGCGGATCGTCGCATAGACTTTCGCACCGCCGTTGTACACGCAGTAATAGTGATTGCGGTCGTTGACGCTCCTGTCCCAGACCGTGATATTGACCGGGCAGGGGAGCGGGCGGGCAAGGGTGACTGAAACATCAATGCCTGCACTGATTGCGCCCTCGAAGAAGCTCGCCGCACCCTCATCCACCCATGTCTCGGTCTGCGGATGCGTGCCGAGCAGGCCATAGAACCACTGGTGCGATGTTTCGTGCGAGACGAGCGTGCCCATGGAGACACCGTGCATGCGGGTGCCGATCATAATCAGCGTCGGAAATTCGACGCCGCCGGGCATCGTCAATCCGGCATCCGCGACGTGGAAGACCGGGTACGGGTACGGACCAACTGTCGCGCTCATCCACTCGATTGCGTGAATCGCGTCGGACAGAATCTCCGTCTCCGTCGGTAATCCGTCCGAGAGATGATCCGGCACGGTATCCACCTCGACGCGCACGTTATCTTTCGTCGTGCCTTGCGCCACATGGTATGCCGGGGAGAGGAGCGCGGCGAAGTCCCGCACATTCGGCGCATCTATCGTGTAGGTTGTGCGCGCACCGGTTGTCTCCTGGTGCTGGATGGCGCCCGTGCTGACCAGCACCTGCGACGCGGGCGCAGTCAGCGTGACATGGAAGTTCCCCGTCGCGGTGTAAACGGCGTCGAACTGGTCGTGGTAGCCGTGATCGTCCGAGAGCATCGGAAACCAGTAGCCGAGCCGGAGAATATCGCCATCACGCCGCGTAACATCGAACCCGTCCCCGCCATCGCGAATATCGAGATGGAACGTGAAGCCGACGGTGCGTGTGTCGCCCGGTGCGAGCGCGGGCCACTCCGGGAAGGAGAAGCGCACTTCGGCCTGATCCACCGTCGCCGGGACGCCGTCAATGGTGCCGCCATCGAGCGTGAACCAGCCGTAATGCACCGCCGCGACATTGAAGGTGACGGTGGAGACGGGCTGTGCGCCGCTATTCGTCAGGCGTACCTGCTCCGTGCCGCTGACATGGATCGCACCGTCCGCTCCTGCATCGCCGACCGTCGCTACGAGCGTGTACTCCGCCGCGAGCGGGGGAATATCGGTCGTGGCGGGATGGGGATTTTGCGGGTCCTGACCGCGCACGGCGGGCGCGAGCGTCGGCACGAAGGGCGGTGCATCCGCCGCCGCGGCAGCCGGAAAAAGCAACGCAACAATGAGCAGAAGCACAAGCAGACGGTTTCGTTTCATGCCGCCAGTGTAGCGATGGGATTATGTCGAGTCAAACTATTGCGGGATGCGGAAGACCTGACCGGGAAAGATGAGATTCGGATCGGCGATCTCGTCCGTATTTGCGGCGAAGATGCGCGGCCACTGGCTCGCGTCGCCGTACCAGTGTTGCGCGATGCCGGAGAGCGTGTCCCCCGCGACGACGGTGTATTCCGCGAAGCCGTGATACGGATCGAGCAAGGCGCGGCCAAAGATCACCGGCACCGTCACCTTGTTCAACTCATCGCCCATCCCACTCGGCGGGAACTCGAAGACTTCCACCGTTCCATTCGGCGTCGCGGGAATCGCGCCGAGGGGGAGGGTGGCGTGATAATTACCCCAGATACCGAGGCCACCGGCGCTGATACTCGTCAGGGCCAGTTGCGCGCCGTTCCCGTCGCGCACACGGGCGGAGAAGACGCCCTCGAATCCGGTGCCAACGCCACAAATTGCCACGGGATCATCCACGATGTCGTATGGCTGCGGCTGCCGGATGGTGATCGGTGCGAAACTCGGCATCGCCTTCCTCCTGATGGGTGAAAAAAATGTAGACACTGGTACAACGCCACCGCACTGCCCGCGGTTCCAGCGCTGAGATCACTGCACGACGCGGTATACTGGCGCCATCGAAAGGAGAGTGTGCGACGATGCAACAGAGCGGACATGAGACGGTTTTCACGCTGGAAACGACGCCGATTAAGTTTGGGCCGGGCGCATCCGACGAGGCGGGATGGGAACTTAAGCGGCTCGGTGTGACGCGCGCCTTGCTCGTCTCCGACCCCGGCATCGTGCGCGCCGGAATCACCGAGCGCGTGCGGCGATCTATCGAGTCGGCGGGCGTCGCATGCGTCGTCTACGACCGCGCCCGCGTTGAGCCGACCGTGCAATCGCTGCAAGACGCGGCGGACTTCGCCCGCGCGGAGGGGGTGGATGGCTTCGTCGGCCTCGGTGGCGGTTCGTCCATTGATACGGCGAAAGTGGCGAACCTGCTCGTTACGCACCCCGCGCCACTCCTGGAATACATCAACAAGCCAATCGGCGCGGCGCGCGTCCCGCCCGGCCCGCTCATGCCACTGCTCGCCATACCAACGACCGCCGGGACCGGCTCGGAGGCGACCTCTGTCGCGGCACTGGAAGTCCCGGAGCAGCACGTCAAGACGGGTCTCTCGAATCGCTGGCTCCGCCCGAATCTCGGCATCGTGGACCCGCTTTTGACCCTGACGATGACGCCCGAAGTGACCTCATCGTGCGGGCTGGACGCGCTCTGCCACGCCGTGGAATCGTATCTCGCGCGGGACTTCACGACGCGCCCCGTGCCGGAGACACCCGGCGACCGCCCGATGTTTCAGGGCGCGACGCCGATCTCCGACATCTGGGCGATGCGGACGCTCGAACTCGGCGGCAAATACCTCCGCCGCGCCGTCCAGAACGGTCAGGACATCGAAGCGCGCACGCAGATGTCCCTGGCGGCGATGATCGCCGGGATCGGCTTCGGCAATGCCGGCACCCACATCCCGCACGCCTGCTCGTATCCGATTGCCGGCCTGAAGCACGTCTACGAGCCTGCCGGCTACCCGACCGATCATCCCTTCGTGCCGCACGGTCACTCGGTGATCGTCACCGCGCCCGCCGCCTTCCGCTTCACCTATGCGACGAACCCGGCGAAGCATCACCACGCGGCGGAACTACTCGCGGGCCACTCATTGCCGGATGCGAACGAAAACACTCTGCCGACCGTGCTGACGCAATTGATGCGCGACATCGAAGCGCCGCGCGGCATCGCCGAACTCGGCTACGACGACGGCGACATTGACGCGCTCGTCGAGGGCGCGCTGAAGCAACAACGTCTCCTCGTCATCTCCCCGCGCGAGCCGACGCCGGACGACCTCGCAGCGATCCTGCGCGCCTCAATGGCGAACTGGTAAACCGCCATTGAAGCGCGCCTGAAGCCCGCTATCGTCCAATGCCGTCAATCGAAGACGATTAACCCCCGGCCAACCTCGCCACGATCGAGGGCGGCGTACGCTTCGTTGATCTCTTCGAGCGGATAGTGGCGAGTGACGAGCGCGTCCAGGTCGAGTTTGCCTGCCTGCGCCAGAGCAATGTACTTCGGCATGTCCACATGCGTGCGCGCGGAGCCGTAGAAGCAACCCTTCAGCGTCTTCTCTTGCGCCGCCAGCAGATAGGCATCAATCTGCGCGTACTCCCCGACCGCCGCCATGCCGACCGCGACGGCCGTACCGCCGGACCGGACGGAATCAAACGCCGTACGCACTGTCTCGCCACTACCGAGCACCTCGAAGGCGAAGTCCGCCCCGCCGCCCGTCAGCCGCCGGATCGCCTGCACGGGGTTCTCCTCGCGGGCATCAATGGTGTCCGTCGCCCCGAACCGCTCCGCGAACTCCAATTTCTGCTGGCTGATGTCCACCGCGATGATCCGCGCGGCATTGGCGAACCGCGCGCCCTGAATGACGTTCAGCCCGACGCCGCCGCAACCGATCACGGCGACCGTACTGCCCGGCCGCACCTGCGCGGTATTCAGCACCGCGCCTACGCCGGTCGTCACCGAACACCCGACGAGCGCCGCCAGTTCGAGCGGCGTCTCCGGGCCGATGGCGACCGCGCTGCTCTCGTGAATCACCGCGTACTCGGCGAACGATGAGGTCGCGGCGAAGTGATGGATCGGCGCCCCATCCTTCGAGAGCCTCGTGTGCCCGCCGGGAAGTGTCCCCGCCGGACCACGGAATCCCGTGCAGAGGTGGGGGCGGCCGGACATGCACTGCTCGCAATAGCCGCAGTTCGGTTTGAAGGAGAGAACGACGGGATCCCCCTCCTTCACCCGCGTGACGCCAGGGCCGACCGCCGCGATGCGACCTGCCGCCTCGTGCCCGAGGACCGTTGGCAGCGGCGGCTTCCACTCGCCCTTCAATACATGGAGGTCACTGCGGCAGACGCCGCTCGCAGCCATCTTGACCAGCACCTCATTCGGCCCCGGATCGTCCAGTTGCACCTGCTCGATCACCATCGGCGTGTTGTAGTCGTAGAGGACGGCGGCCTTGATCGTACGCATCTTTCCCCCGTTCTGAATCACGCAAACACCAGACAGGCGAAGGATCAGTCCGCTGAGATAGATTGCTGTTGGCGCTCTTGCGCCAATCGCGCCAACGCGGCGTCCGCGGCGATCACGCCACCGCTTCCATCGGGTTCATGCCGCACCAGGGCGACCCCCTCAATACTTTCTTCGCCATCATCCTGATTGAAGGTCAGCACCGCCGATAGGACCTCATTCTCAGAATCGTATACCGCGATGAGGTTCCGGCTTACTGCATCCCACATCTCATAGAAAGTCTTCATGCTCCTGCTCCTTATTGGAGATCGCAATGATACGTTCCAGATAGCCAAACATTTCGTCGGGGTTGCCCCATAGCGTGTGATGACCCGGCTGATTCACGAACGTGCGCTCAATGTGTAGGGCCGCGTCCCTCCGGGATCACCCACTCGGCCATATGTGTGCCGAGCATCGGAAAGCGGATCGCTGCCGCGCGTGCCTGTGCGGACGTCTCGAAGACAGATACGCCGTCGTATGTGCGAAGCGTTTCTGGTGTCGAACGTCGCAATGCACGGCCCAAAGCCCGATTCGAGAGGAAATCGCGGCGTGTCGGAGACGGTCCCGTAATGATCCGATATCCTCCCGTTTCCAATGATACATCTTCCGGCAACGAGATGATGACTTCTCGATCTTACCGTTCTCTCTGCTCCCGCCATTCCTTGAGAGCGGCGAGGAGGCGGGCGTTCTCGTCCGCCGTGCGGACGGTGATGCGGAGATGACCGGGCAACAACGGGTGCGATGAGAAGTTGCGGACGACCATGCCGCGCGCCTCGAGGAACTCGTAGACCGACTGCGCGATGGCGGGATTTTCCCACCGTGTCAGCAGGAAGTTCGTTACGGACGGATAAACATGCGCGCCGATCTCCCAGAGAGCGTCCGCGAACGGCTCACGCTGGGCAATCACCGCCGCCACGTTCGCGCGCATCGCCGGAATATCCCGCAGGGCCGCCGCGCCGACTCGCGCCGTGACGCGGCTGACGCTGTTCGGTGGGCGCACGCGATTCATCATCCCGATCACGTCCGGGGTGGCGATGCCGCAGGCGAGGCGCATTCCCGCCATGCCGAACGCCTTGGACATCGTGCGCACAACGATGAGATGCGGATACCGCGCGATCAGTGGCACGGCGGACCAACCGACGTACTCCGCGTACGCCTCGTCCACGACGACGATGCAGGGCGCATCGGCGATCAACCGCTCCATAGCAGCGGGATCGGTCGCGTTGCCGGTCGGGCTGTTCGGATTGCAGTGCCAGATGATTTTCGCGCCCTGCGCGGCAGCGAGAATCCCATCAATATCCGGCGCGAAATCCGCCTGAAGCGGCACGCGCTGCACCGTCGCGCCCATCTGCTCGGAGACGATTGGATACATCGAATACGTCGGTGTGGAGACGATCACGCGGTCGCCGTTGTCGAGAAAGGTCTTCGTCGTGATATCGAGGATTTCGTCCGCGCCCGCACCGATGATGAGGTTATCCATGCCGACGCTATAGTACGCGGCGAAGAGGTCGGCGAGTTCGGCGTACGACGTATCGAAGTACTCGTTCGGCTGCCCATCCGCGCGCGCCGCCTCCATTGCCGCATTCCACGACGCGGGCGGGAAGGGCGACGTGTTGAGATCGAAGCGGATCACCTCCCGCACGCGCAGGCCGTGCTTCGCCGCGACTGCCTCGCTGGAGAGTTCCCATGCATAGGGATCAATATCGCGGACGACCTTACGCACTAGATGTTCGAACATTACCCACCCCCTATCCCCTCCCGGTGCGGGAGGGGAACATGCTTCGACGATTGGTGGTACACGCCATCACCCTTCGCACCCCCCTATCTGCTCCCCTCCTGTGTCGGGAGGGGGCGGGGGGTGGGTTCAATCCTACCTGACCCGCACATTCCCTGCATGCAGGCGGGCGTGCGATACTGTGACCATTCGGTTTCGATGCTTCAGGAAGGGAATGGACCATGGCAAAGGCAACAACAGCGATGACACTCCTCGATCTACTGGCCGGTACAGACGATCACGACGCGCTGATCGCGCCGGAAAAGCCATCGCTCACGTACGCGCAGATACGGGCGAACGTCGTCGCGCTGGCAGCGCAACTGAACGGGATGGGCTTAGGACAGGGCGACCGGATCGCCATTGCGATGGGCAACGGCCCGGAGATGGTGCTCACCTATATCGGCACGACGCTCTGCGGCACGGCGGCACCCCTCAATCCGAACTACAAGCAGGATGAGTTCGCCTTCTATTTCGAAGACACGCAAGCGAAGGCGCTGATCACGCTGCCCGGCACGATCCCGGCGGCGCACGCGGCAGCGACGGACGATATGACGATCATCGAGGCGCTGCCCCAGGCGGATGGCACGCTCGCGCTTAAGGTGGTCAAGAACGCGCGACCCGCCCGCCCCGAGGCCCTCGCCGGGCCGGACGACATCGCGATGATCCTCCACACGAGCGGCACGACGAGCCGCCCGAAGCGCGTGCCAATTCGCCACCGCAACCTGGCGGCGTCCGCGCACAATATCGCCACCACCTACGCGCTCTCGGATCGGGATCGCTCGCTCTGCGTGATGCCCCTCTTTCACATCCATGCGCTCGTCGCCTCGATGCTCGCTACCTTCACCTCCGGTGGCACGGTGATCTGCCCGACGGGCGGCTTCAACGCGCTGGAGTTCTGGAACATCGTGGACGCATTCAAGCCGACGTGGTACTCCGCCGTCCCGACGATGCATCAAGTGTTGCTCTCCCGCGCCGACCGCAACGCGGACGTGATTAAGGCGAACCCATTCCGCTTCATCCGCTCCGGCAGTTCATCGCTCGCGCCGATTGTCATGGAGCGAATGGAGGCGGCCTTCGGCGCGCCCGTGCTGGAAAACTACGGCATGACCGAGGCGACGCACCAGATGACCTCCAATCCGCTGCCGCCGAAGGTGCATAAAGCGGGAACGGTGGGCATCGGCTTTGGCGTGGACGTCGGCATTATGGACGAGGCCGGCAATCTGGTTCCGCAGGGCGAACTCGGCGAAGTCGTCGTCAAGGGGCCGAATGTCATTGACGGCTACGAGAATAACCCGGAGGCGAACGCGACCGCCTTCGTCAACGGCTGGTTCCGCACCGGCGATCAGGGGAAGATAGACGAAGACGGCTATCTCTCCCTTACCGGGCGGTTGAAGGAGTTGATCAACCGGGGCGGCGAGAAGATTTCCCCACTCGAGATTGATGACATCCTCCTGCGGCACGCGGCGGTCGCGGAAGCGCTCGCCTTCGCCGTGCCACATCCGACGCTCGGCGAGGAGGTCCACGCGGCGGTTGTGCTCAAAGGAGACGCGACCGAGCGCGAGTTGCGCGCCTATTGCGCCGAGCGGCTGGCGGAATACAAGGTGCCGCGCCGCTTCCATGTGCTGGAAG
>JAICJW010000129.1 GCA_025928215.1 Chloroflexia bacterium
ATCCGCCCCTGACATCACGCCCCTCCCGGTTGTCGCGACACCGCCGCCGACCAATGAATGCCGCCTCCCATGAGCGTACATGGTTCCCTTGATTTCCGCAAGTGGCTTCTCTCGTACGCGTTATACGTACGTACGCAACGACCGCCGGGAGTGCTCTATCGGTCGTTATCTGTATGTGTAAGCGACAATACCATCTTTTCATCCTCGTTTCACCGAAACACCGTAGAACCTCGCACATTGGTATCGTATATACCGAGACGTGGCAATTTCCGTCAACTTGCACTACCATGATGTTCGGGAAACGCCTTGGCTCAGGAGGATGTCATGGGGATGAGAGAGTTTGGCGATACGATCCGCGCGGCGCGGATGAAGGCGGGGATCAGCCAGAAGATGCTGGCGGATCGCATTGGGTTATCGCGGGAATCCATCTCGAATTACGAGCGAGGCGAGGTGCAAGTTCTCTCCCCGGCCCTGCTGGAGATGTTCGCGGCGATATTAGGGATGGACCCGCGGAATCTCGCCCGCATCGCCGGCTATCTCAGCCCCGGCGATGCCCCGGTGGCGAACAACAGCGGCATGAAGACGGCGCTGATCACGGGTATCACGGGGCAGGATGGCACCTATCTCGCGGAATTTCTCGTCGCGAAGGGGTACAAAGTCTACGGCATGGTGCGCGGGCAGCAGAACCCGAAGCAGGAACTCGTGCAGGCGATGATCCCCGCGTTGGAGTTCGTCGAGGGTGATCTGCTCGATCAATCCTCGCTCGTCGCCGTACTGGAAATCACGCAGCCGGACGAGGTATACAACCTCGGCGCGATCAGTTTCGTGCCGCTTTCGTGGAAGCAGCCGGTGCTGACCGGCGAGGTGACAGGGCTTGGTGTGGTGCGGATGCTCGAAGCGATCCGCATGGCGAATCCACGCATCCGGTTCTATCAGGCATCGTCGAGCGAGATGTTCGGCAAGGTGCGGGAGGTGCCGCAGACCGAACTGACGCCCTTCGCGCCCCGCTCGCCCTACGGCTTCGCCAAGGCATACGGCCATTACGCGACGGTCAACTACCGCGAGAGTTACGGCATCTTCGCGTGCAGCGGCATCCTTTTCAACCACGAAAGCCCCCGGCGCGGCCTGGAGTTCGTCACACGCAAGATCACGCACGGTGTGGCGCGCATCGTCGCGGGCAAGCAGCACGAACTCGTGCTTGGCGACCTTCAACCGCAGCGGGATTGGGGCTACGCGGGAGATTACGTGCGTGCGATGTGGGCAATGCTTCAGCAGGATGAGGCGGACGATTACGTCGTCGCATCCGGCGAGACGCACACGATCGAGGAGTTCGCCACGCGCGCCTTCGCGGAAGCCGGGCTGGACTGGCACGACTACGTGCGCTCCGATCCGAAGTTTTACCGCCCCGCCGAGGTGAATCTGCTGATCGGCAAGCCGGAGAAGGCGGAACGCACCCTCGGCTGGGAACCGAGCGTAGATTTCCCTGCCCTCGTTCGTATGATGGTTCAGTCGGATCTGGCGAAAGAGGGCGTTCCGGCCTGATTCGTCCCCCGTTACTCGCTGCCTGAAGGTAGGGGCCAACTGCCCGCTTCCTCGTGCCGGTTCGCATCCCGCTCGGTGTATTTCGCCAATGACGCGCGGAGCGCGGCGTCGAGATTGACGCCGACGGTGTTCGCGGTGGCGATGACGATATACAGCAGGTCGCCCAGTTCGTCCGCGATGGCCCGCTCCGCCTCGCTCGGCTTCTTGCGCTTTGGGCCGTAGCGGTGGTTGAGCGCGCGGGCCACTTCGCCCACCTCTTCCGTCAGCCGGGCGAGCTGCGCGAGCGGTTCCCAATAGCCGCCGTGCGCCTGTATCCAGGCGTCCACTGCCTGCTGTGCCTCCGCGATTGTCAACGGTTCGTCCGTCATGCTCGATTCCTCTCTCCGATGCGACGCGATCTGCCGGGATGATAACCCGTCGGCCGGGAGACTTTGCGTTCGCCGGCCATTCGAGGCTACACTGTGGCCCACGCAACGAACGGACGCATGCGACAGCACCCGCGCCGTGGCATGGAAAGGTGAAAAAGAGGTGGTCGGTATGGCGGAGGAAATTCTCGGCATTGACGTAGGTGGCTCCGGCATTAAGGGCGCGCCGGTCAATGTGCAGACAGGCGAACTGACGGGCGAGCGGCTGCGTATCAAGACGCCACAGCCCGCGACCCCCGAGGCAATGACGGATACGATGGCCGAAATCGCCAAACATTTCAACTGGAAGGGCAAAATTGGCGTCGGCTTCCCGGCGGTCGTTAAGCAGGGGACGATGTACACCGCCGCCAACGTTGACCCGTCATGGATTGGCACGAACGGGCAGGCGCTGATCGAGAAGAAGACGGGATGCCCGGTTTCGATCATCAACGATGCCGATGCCGCGGGCCTGGCGGAACTGCGCTTCGGTGCGGGCAAGGGCAAGATGGGCAGCGTGATGATGATCACCCTTGGCACCGGCATCGGCGTCGGCTACTACGTGGATGGACGGTTAGTGCCAAATACCGAACTCGGTCATTTGATCGTTGATGGGAAGGATATCGAAACGCGCGCCTCTGCCGGGGTCCGCGAGAAGAAGGATCTGTCGTGGAAAAAGTGGGGCAAACTGCTCACCGAGTACTTCCAGGAACTGGAGCGACTGCTCTGGCCGGACCTCTTCATTATTGGTGGTGGCGTCAGCGATGAGTTCGACAAACTCGCCCCGTACATCGAAATCCAGACACCAATCGTTCCGGCCCAGATGCTCAATCTCGCGGGCATCGTCGGCGCCGCTCTCGCCGCCGAGGGCGAGATTGGGCGGAAGCGCGGGGTGAAGGATGCGTAAGGGAATCTCGCCCGCCCTGCTGATCGGCATCGTTGCCCTCGCCTTCGCCTGCTTCTTCGTCGGCTTGATCGTCGCCGCCTCCCTGCGCTCACCGTCCGCCCCGCCTGCCACCGCCGCCCCCGGCGGTGCCGCCACTGCTGCCGCCACCTCTGCCGCGGCAGCCGCCCCGACGATTGCCCTTGCCGCCTTGCAGCCGGTCACAGGGGAGACCTACTTCTCGCTCGACAAGCTCAACCAGACCTCGCTGCTGACGACGCCGGTGCCACCGATCACCGTGGGGGCAGGGGAGGCAGTGACGCTGTCGGGGTGGGCGGTGGACACGCGAGCGGGGAAGGCAGCGGGAGGTGTGCTGGTGGTGATTGATGGAGGGCAGACAGTGGAGGCGAAGTATGGGATGGAGCGGGGGGATGTGGCGACAGCCTTGAAGAGTGGGGGCTATGCGAAGAGTGGGTTTGTAGCGACGGTGGGGGGAGGGACGCTGCCCGCGGGGAAGCATGAGTTGACGATCCGGATCGTGACGGCGGATGGGCGGGGGTATTACGCGCCGACGCAAGCAATCACCATCACGGTGGCGTGAGGGACGAATACACGGGAAAGACCTGATGGACCTCATCATGCCAGAGCGCTATGTGTTCCATGATGAGCGTATTCCCCCATTCGGAGGCCAACGATGCACACCGATCACACAGTAACCGTATATCCTCCCTGGCTCCTGCGTCGCTCCGTTCTCGGCGGTATCAGCGCGCTGCTCGGTAATGTGCTCCTCGCCGCGTGCGGTGGAAACTCCGGCGCGCAGTTGCCGACGCCCCTGCCCTCGCCCACGAGCGGCCCGATCGTCTCCACGAGTGTCAATGTGCCATCGAACGGTCCACTCTCGTCGCTCGTCCCCGCCACTCCCCCGCCGGCCACATCGCCGCCCGCCGGGGCGATACCAACGATTACCAACGCCGCGAATGGCACGACGATCAATCTCACCGTCGGCACACAGGCGCTTCTCGCGCTGGACAGCGATCACGACTGGACCGTCATGGTGGCGGATCCGACGGTGCTGACGCCCGTCGTTGGTGCGGCGCTCCCCGCGGGAGCGCAAGGCATCTACACGGCGAGTAAGCCGGGGCAGACGACACTCTCGGCGACCGGCGATCCGCCCTGCCGGAAGGCGCAGCCCCCGTGTGGCGCGCCCACGGTGCTCTTCCGCGCGCAGATTGTTGTCGCGTAGTCGCGCCCAACGGAGACCCGGTCTCCCGCTCATTGCCGTGATTGCCTCATCGGTGGGCTCTATTGGATGTATCCTGCATTGTGCGCCGGCATGGAACAGACGCGGCGTTCCAGTCGTCCTCTCTCTATCGGTTGCTCGCGCTCGTCGGGAGGTCGCTATGTCCCTGAAAAAGTCTCTCAGTCTGCTGCTTGTCGGACTCGTGGCGCTCACCGGCCTCGGCGGTGTGCGGGCGGCATCGTCCTTCGCGGACCCGCACTTTCAGGCACAGTGGCAGCAGGACGAGGCGATCACCCCCAACTTCTGGGGGCCGCTCGCGAACGCGAAAGAGGGGCAGCAGGAACCCTACAAGGAAGCGCCCGGGGGCCAGCGTCTCGTACAGTATTTCGATAAGGGGCGGATGGAACTCGCGACTGGCGCATCGGGCGTAACCGTCACATCGGGACTCCTGGTCCATGAGTTGATCACCGGGCAACTGCAACGCGGCGACAACCAGTTTCAGGCGCTCGCACCTGCCGCAGTCTCCGTTGCGGGGGATAGCACCAACCCCTTCCCGCTCTACCGCGATCTCGGCAGCGGGCCTGCCGTCAGCACCACAACCGCGGTGGGTTCACCCGTGACGCTGCTGCTGACACCGCAGGGAGGGAGCACCATTGCCCCGCCGCAGGATGAACGAGCGGTTATCGCGCTCATTGACGGCCAAACCGGGCATAGCCTGCCCAAGGGCTTTGCGGACTTTCGTGCTCATGTTGGGTTGCAGAATGTCGGCTTGGCGCTCACTGACCCCTTCTGGGCGGACGTCGCAATCGCGGGGAAGACCCAACGTATTCTTATCCAGGCGTTTGAACGCCGCGTGCTGACCTATAATTCGACCAATCCCGCTCCGTTTCAGGTGGAGTTCGGCAATGTGGGGCAGCAGTATTATGCCTGGCGCTACGGCACAGCGGTGCAGACGGGTAGCCTCCGCACGGTGACGCTCGCCGCGAGTGGTCAGATGATTACCCTGGCAGTGGGGGAATCGTTCTCGCTCTCGCTGGGCAGTGAGTTCAACTGGCAAATCGCGATCGCCGATCCAACGATTGTCAGCCGCGACCCGGCTGCCTCAACGCCCGCCGGCAGTCAGGGAATCTATGTCGCACGGCAAGCCGGCCAAACGACGCTCACCGCGACGGGCAATCCGACGTGTTACACCGCGACCCCGCCATGTGAGGCCCCATCGCGGCTCTTCCGCGTGCAGATCACCGTCACCTGAACGTGCTCGGTGAACCGCTCGCGTCTCTCGTGCTACAATAGCGGACAAATATCTGGCGCCCGATCCGCCGGGGAGTCGGGCACGCCATTGATGATCCCGTAGCGGCCATGAACCGTGTGCCGGGCATGAAGCGATCCGAAGGCTGGAGAGGGAATGGACGTGACCGCAACCGAGCACGACGACACGCGGGACAACGCGCGCGAAGGGGAGGACCGGACGAACGACCTGCTCTTTCACTCCCGGCGACTCGTGCGAACCAGCTCCGAGGCGATGCTCAAACCCTTTGCGACATCCTCCAGTTCCGGCACAAATATTCCCTACCTCGACAGCCTCCGGGGCGTCGCCGTTCTTCTCGTCGTCGTCTTTCATTTCTGGGGCGGTGCCGGCAAGCCGACCATTCTTCTCCCGGTACCCGGCGGCCACATAGACCTCACGCCTTTGATCGCGTGCGGTTTCGTCGGCGTCAATCTCTTCTTCATTCTCAGTGGCTTTCTGCTCTCGCAGTATTTTTTCAAGGCCGATTTCCGCGGTCGCCCCCGACCGAGCCTGCGGACGTTTTTTCGCCACCGCTTTTTTCGCATCGTTCCCGGCTACTATTTCTGCATTTTCCTGCTCGTGCTCTTCCTCTGCCCGGGATTCGTCAACCCGAATCTGGTCTACAGTCATGAGGGCATTCTGGACCTGGCGCTGCATGCGGTCTTCCTCCAGGACCTGCTTCCGACGGGAGTGGGGCAGTACAATCCTGCCCTCTGGACATTGACCCTGGAAATGCTCTTCTATCTGTCGCTGCCGTTTGTTATCCCCCTCTTCTTTCGGAACCGCTGGCTGTTCGGGTTGGTCGTCTGCACCGCGCTCTCATATCTCTGGGTTGTCGCGGGCGCGCACGCGCCGCAGCCATTGATTGACGTGCTGCAAAGCGGATATGCCAGAGTCTTTCACCAGACGAAGTACCCGAATACGGTCAACGAGTACGCGGTCCGGGTCATTCTCGATCATCAGTTGCCGTCGTATTATTTCCAGTTCTGCTTCGGGATCGTCGTTGCCAATTTCTATACCAGAGTGCAGATGCAGTACCAGGTGCGGCGGTGGCTGCGCGTCGTGACGAGCACTTGGGCGGGCCTGCTCTACCTCGTCACGGGCACTGCTCTCGTCCTGTGGTCCATGCATAATCTCGGAGAATCGTTCATTACGGGGAAATTCATCGCCTATCCATCCTTTGCGGAGAGTCCGATGACCCTCGGTTTCACCCTTATGCTCGCCGGCCTCCTCTGGTCAGGGGCATGGATTAAGTCGGTGGCCAGCTTCGCCCCACTGCGGCTAATCGGCATTATCAGCTACTCGATCTATCTCTGGCATTTGCCGGTTCTGTTTGTGACGCTTAATTTGCCGGCTGTGGCGGCCGCTACCACTGCGGGGGAAAAATACCGCTCGATCATGTGGCACGCCTCGTTGATGACGCTGGCCGTGAGTATCCTCTTCTACCTGACAATCGAGAAGCCGTTCATCCTCCTCGGGCGGAAACCTTCAGGGACAGCGGTTCCCCGGCAATTCTCCCCGGCTGGTATCAGCCCGATCCCCGCGTTGCCCGTCGAGGCGGAGCGTGCGACGGCCCACGACTGACGACAGGGGCCGGCGATCTGTTTGATTTTTCGCCCCCCTTCGTCCATACTCTTCCAGAGTTTATAATCGTTGGTCGTAGAGGAATCTTGGGTCAAATGGAGGCATGCGTTGAGCAATCAGCAGCAGCAACAGAGCGCCGAACCGGATGGATCGGACGAGGGGCGTAAGCCCGTCAGGCGGAGGGGACTGATCGCCGGGGCGGCGACGCTCATGGCGATGATGATCGCGGAGGGGACGGCTGCCGCGGCGACGCCGACGCCGAAGGCCCCTGGTGGCCCCGTCGTCATTGACGGGCAGAACACCGGCTCCGGAACGACGTATCTGTATAGCCCGGGCGATTACGTCTTCGCGGCCTTGTCGCAGAACACAGCGGGCGGATACCCGACCGGCCTCGCCGGGGTCGCGCGCGTGCCGACCGGCGTCGGCGTGAAGGGCGCCGGATTCAAGCACGGCGTGCAAGGGCTGATTGACAGCGGCCAGAACCAGCCGGACCAGATCGCGGTTCAGGGGGCCAGCTACGGCACCGGCCTCCATACCGAAGGGGTGCAAGGGCTGATCGTCGGTACCACGCCACCCAATTACGCGACGCCCGCGGACAACTCAATCGCCATCGAGGGGACGAATTACAGCACCGGCAACGGGGTGACCGGTATCCTCGGCACGATCGCGAATGATCCAACGAGTTCCGCTTCCGCCTCCACGGCGATCAGCGGGATCAACTACGCGACGACCGGCACGACCGTCGGTATCTATGGGCAATCCGTCAACGGAAACGGGATATGGGGGAACTCAACAAACGGCCCCGGTCTGGTTGGCTGGTCCGTTACGAATCACGGTATTGTCGGCAAGACGAGTGCGACCGATGGGGCGCACGCGGCGCTGTTCGGCTATACCGCTCAGCAGACCGCCATCGCCGTGCAGGGGACGGGCGCGGTAGCCGGCTCCTATGCCGCGGTTTTCAACGGGACGACCGTTGTCAAGGGGCAGTTTATTAATCAAACGAGCGCCCCGACCACTGCGGTTCCCCATGCGGACGGCACGCAGCGCCTCGTATACGGCGTGCATTCCCCCGAACCGTGGCTCGAAGATTTCGGGACCGGAACGTTGGTCAACGGCCAGACGAATGTGGCGATCTCTCCCGACTTCAGAGATGTCGCGGATATGAGTGCGTATCACGTCTTCCTCACGGAATATGACGATCACCACGACCTCTTCGTCACGAACCGGACGTCAACCGGATTCGAAGTGCATGCAAAGGACGCGTCGGCGGCGAGCGGAACGTTTTCCTATCGGATCGTTGCGACGCGAGCGGACGGGGAATCCGAGCGGTTCACATTGTTCCAGGCACCCGAAGACCTCGCGGAACCGGACAGCGCCGCGCCTTTCACGGCTCGCCCCCGCGCGCCCGTGATGTGATAGAGCCGGCCCACTGGCGTGGGCCTTCAATGTCGCAATAACGGGGGACCCCACGGCTGTGGGGTCCCTTTTCAGCAGCATTCTTTTGCGAAACGGCAGAGACTACGTGCGGCGCTTCCCGCGGCCCAAACGCTTCGCCGCGACGCTCTGGACGCGCCGCGCGATACGCACCGGCGGCAGCGCCTCAATACGCCGGGCGGCGGCGGCGTAGGCAGCGATTTCATTGCTTTTTGCGAGGATATCCGCATTCTTTGCCGGTATCACCTCACCCTCCAGCCAGCGCAGACGTTCCTGCGCCTGCTGGAGCGCGGATTCGGCGGCTGACGCTCGCTGCGCCGCCTGTGATGCTCTTTCCTCCGCCTGCCATGCCCGGGTGTTTGCCTTCCAGACGCGCGTTTCCATACCGATCAGATGGAGCGTCTTCCGCGCGAGCGCGACCGACTCTTCTTCAGATGGCGGCATTACCTGATCCGCGGTAAGCGCCGGCGGTGATTGATCCACCGGGGCGTTCGCCGCGGGGATCGAGGCGTCCGTGCGCCGCAGGATGAAGATGGACTCCCATGAGTCCGCGAGCGGCGGTGCTGCCTCGACGACGACGAACGGGAAGTGCAACGCATCCTTTAAGTAGCCAAGCAAGGCAAGAAAGGAGTGATGCGTGAAAACATGGAAGTGGATCGAGTAGTCAATTTCGATGAGATGGTTGATCTCGGCGAGGCGCTGTTCCTCGGATGGCAGCGCGCGGGCTTCCGCCGGATACGGGCTCGAATCGTCGTCCGAATCAACGAATTCCATGTTGATCAGATCGTGCCACTCCGCGAAGTGGGCGCGATCCCGCTGGATGCGCTCGGCGGGATCACTGCGGTAATCCTCAAGAAGATGGGCAAGGGTTGTCACCGGGCGGTTCGCATCCCACCCCACGCGCTTGTCCGGCATCGCGAAATAGACCACGCCGCCGGGTCGCAGCTTCGCGAGCCAGTGGCGGAGTGAACCGATCGGATCGCGCGTATGCTCGATCATGTGGTTCGCGATGACGAAATCAAGCGAACTATCCGGAATCGTCCCCAGGACTTCACCATCGTCCACAATGTCCACGGGTACGAGGGAGAGCGTATCGAGCGTCGGATATTGCTCCCGTAAGCCAGGGACATCGAAGCGATCTACATAGCGGATCCGCGTCACGTGCGCTCCGCTGAGGTCGAGCGGGTCATGCAGCGCGCCGATCTCGATACCATCCCCATGCAAATGACGGACGAGGGTACGGCGGCGGCGGTGATAATCTGGCGTTTCTGTTTCTGGCTCGGTTTGTGGCGCTACTTCCATAATCATGGCGCGTAGTATACCGAAGGCGATTTCATGGCGTCAACATGACGCAACGCCCGTTCGCGGGGCGTCATATCTATCGCCAGATGGCGGGCGATCACGGCTGCCAACGCAGAGGCACCCACGGACGATCAGTGTCCGTGGGTGCCTCTGCTGCGCGCTGCTACGGCGGGAAGCGCTCGCCACGCTCCCCGCCGCCCTGTTCTGCTAGCTTGCCTGGCCGCAGGCCCAGGTCGCGGTGTACGCCGAGGCACCGGCGTAGTTGTACGCCGCCACCTTGATGCAGGCATACTGCCCCGTCGTCATCCCCGTCTGCGTATACGTCGTCACGTTCTGCCCCAATGCCTGCGGGTTGCCGCCGTTGGTCAGGGCGATGTAGGAGTAGGGATCGTGGTTCGTCCAGGTGAAACTGACCGAGCCGACATGGGTGGTGGCGACGGGCAGGGTGGGGGTGGTGGGCAGGGAGTAGCCACACGCTGCCCCCGACCAGCCCGAGGCATGCAAGGCGTTGTACGCCTCGACGGCGATGCAGGCATAGTAGCCCGAGGCGACCGCCGTCTTGGTGAAACTCGTCGCGTTGGTGCCGAGCAGGCTGATCGTCGTGTAGTCACTGACGGCGATCTGGGAGACGGAGTCGTAGTTGCTCCAGCCGAAACTGACCGAACTGGTGGTGGCGCCGGTGGTGTGGGGGTTGTAGGGGATGATCGGCGTGGTCAGGCCGAAGACGAAGGGGGTGAAGGGGGAGGGATGGTTGATGTCATGGAAGGCGGCGATGCTGATGCCGGCATAGCCGCCATAGGGGACGCCGTACTTGGTGTAGGAGGTGGTACCGGCGGCGAGGCCGAAGGTGGTGGAGCCGTCATTGACGGCGATGTAGGCGGTGGGATCGGGATTGGACCAGGTCCAGGTGA